>NZ_JBIALK010000012.1:0-195618 GCF_042873275.1 Kitasatospora sp. NPDC004745
CGTCGGCTACGAGATGGCCCTGCTCGTCGACCGCGCCGGCGCCGTCCTCACCCCCGCACTCCGCGCGGAACTCCAGGGCAGTCTCCTGCACTGACCTGGGCCCGAGCGGCATCCATCCCCCGTCCCACCTCCCCCGCCGGGTCCGACCCGACCGGTCCCGGCGTCTCACCCTCAGCTACCCTCAGGCAGCTGATCCCGCCTCAGCTGGCACCGCCCCAGCTGGAACCGGCTGCCCAAGGCTGCAGCACAAGGAGGACCCATGACCCCGCCCTCGACACCCGCCGGCTACGGCAACGGGTACGGCAGCGGCTACGGCGGGCAGCAGTCCGACGGCTACGAGCAGCAGCCGCTGGTCCGCCCGTACGCGATGACCGGCGGCCGCACCCGACCGCGGTACCAGCTCGCCATCGAGGCCCTGATCTCGACGACCGGCTCGGCCGAGCGGACCGGCGGCCTGCTGCCCGAGCACGCCCGGATCGTCAACCTCTGCCGTGAGGTCAAGTCCATCGCGGAGATCTCCGCACTGGCCGGTGTGCCGCTCGGTGTGGCCCGCATCCTCGTGGCCGACCTGGCCGAGGCCGGTCTCGTCGCCATCCACCAGCCCGCCGCCGCGGGCGAGTCGGGCGGAACGCCCGATGTCACGCTGCTCGAAAGGGTCCTCAGTGGACTTCGCAAGCTCTAACGGACCCGCCCGTGCCACGACGTCGGCCAAGATCGTCGTGGCGGGCGGCTTCGGTGTCGGCAAGACCACGCTCGTCGGCGCCGTCTCCGAGATCAACCCCCTGCGCACCGAAGCCGTCATGACCTCGGCCTCCGCCGGGATCGACGACATCAGCCACGTCTCCGGCAAGACGACCACCACCGTCGCCATGGACTTCGGCCGCATCACCCTCGACGAGGACCTCATCCTCTACCTGTTCGGCACCCCCGGACAGGACCGCTTCTGGTTCATGTGGGACGACCTCGTCCGCGGAGCCATCGGCGCCGTCGTCCTCGTCGACACCCGCCGCCTCGCCGACTGCTTCCCCGCCCTCGACTACTTCGAGAACAGCGGACTCCCCTTCGTCGTCGCCCTCAACGGCTTCGACGGACACCAGCCCCACACCCCCGACGAGGTCCGCGAGGCCCTCCAGCTCAGCGCCGACACCCCGGTCGTCACCCTCGACGCCCGCCGGCGCGACAGCGCCAAGAGCGCCCTCATCACCCTCGTCGAACACGCCCTCCTCGCCCGCCTCCGCTGAGGCCGACGAGGGGTGCGGAGCAGGCCGCACGCCCCGGGGGTCCGTCACCGCGACGGACCCCCGGGGTGGCCGCGCTTACCGGGCGGTGTCGTCCGGGGGCACCGCGCAAGACCCGTGTATAAGCAGCGGATAACAGTTCGGTAGGCATTTTGTGATCAACAGTGACTCTCCGTGGTGAATTAGCGTCACTCAGCGCCAGATGACCACGGTTTTGCTCCGTCATGTCGGTGAATGTCCAGATTGTGCCGACGCGGGTGCCATCCGACGGCTGTTTGTCCCCCATCCCTGCACGTGCTGAAATTCCAGCTACCCCTGATTGCTCTCGTGCCGGCCCACCCGGTGACGGGCCAGGGCCCGGGGGTAGCGCTGGATTGATCCATGGCCGGCAGTCGGCCGAGAGGTAGTTGTCGAGTGAGGCGTAAGCAGCAACCCGCCCCGCAGCGGCGCTCCGAGCCCCGCCAGAGCGAGCCGAACGGTACCGCAAAGGACCCGGCCGGATTCTCCGCGTTCACGCCCACCGAGGAGCGCTCACCCGCCTCCCCGGTGCTGCAGCCCGCGGCCGCGTCCAAGGAACCGCCGGGCGGCGGCCAGGACGGCGACGGCGGCTCCGGTCGCTACGACTTCCTCCGCCCGCGGAACTGGCGCGTGCCGACCCGCCTGATCGCGATCCTGCTGATCCCCGTGATCATCAGTCTCGTCTTCGGCGGCCTCCGCGTGAACACCTCGGTCGACGGCTACATCAAGGCCTCCCGCGCCGAGAAGACCGCCGAGCTCGCCAAGGCGGCCACCGAACTCGCCGAGGCGCTCGAGAACGAGCGCGACAAGACGCTGATACCCCTGCTCACCAAGCAGGACCCGGCCGGCCTGGTCGCCAAGGCCCGGTCCGACACGGACACGGCGCTGAAGGCGTACAACGCGGCCTACGCGGCCTCCGACAAGTCCGGTGAGCTGCCGCGCCGCCACGAGGCCTTCGAGAACCTCGTGGTCAACCTGCCGCACCTGCGCGCCAACGCGTACGGCCCCGAGCTGTTCGCCAGCGCCACCGCCAGCGCCTACTCGGTGATGTTCGCCCCGCTGCTGTCCTACGACAACTCGGTCGGCATGGGCTCCACCAACGCCACCAGCAAGGGCCGCGCGATCTACGCGATGTCGCTGGCCAAGGCCTCCGCGTCGACGCAGCGCGCGCTGATGCTGCACCTGCTCGTCGGCATCTCCGCCGGGACCACCACCCGGTACGAGAACTCCGACATGATCCAGCAGATCCTCGTCGCCGAGAAGCTGGAGCAGGTGTCGCTCACCGAGTTCAACACCGGTAGCGCCCCCGAGGACGCCAAGAAGTACTCCGACGCGCAGGTCGCCCAGGCCGCCGCGCAGGAGCGCTCGGCGTACAAGATGCCCAACGGCTCCGCGCCCACCATGCAGAGCCTGCTCGCCCTGGGCGCCGCCTACAGCCAGGCCGCCGCCGAGGGCCAGAGCAAGGGCAAGGCCGCCGCCGACGCCGCCTACGCCGAGGCCAAGGGCGCCGGTCTGACCCCGGACAACTGGAACCAGGCCGCCAACACCCACATCCAGGCCCTGCGGAGCACCGAAGTCGTCCTGCTGGACGACGTCCTCACCGACTCCCGCAACCTGAAGGACAACGCGCTCTACGACGCCGTCCTCAACACGATCATCGTCGTCGCGGCGCTGATCCTGGCCGGTCTGCTCACCGGCTACGTCGCCCGCTCGATGATCCTCGGCATGCGCACCCTGCGCAGCGCGGCCCTGGAGATCGCCGACCACCGCCTGCCGGACCTGGTCGAGAAGCTCTCCAAGACCGACCCCGACCGGGTCGACACCTCCGTCGCCGCGATCCCGCTGCACGGCAAGGACGAGATCGGCGAGGTCGCCCGGGCCTTCGACCAGGTCCACCAGCAGGCCGTGGCGCTCGCCGCCGAGCAGGCCCTGCTGCGAGGGAACGTCAACGCGATCTTCACCAACCTGTCGCGCCGCAGCCAGGGCCTGATCCAGCGCCAGCTGGCGCTGATCACCGACCTGGAGAACAACGAGGCCGACCCGGACCAGCTGGAGAACCTCTTCAAGCTGGACCACCTCGCCACCCGTATGCGCCGCAACGGTGAGAACCTGCTCGTCCTCGCGGGCGAGGAGGCCGGCCGCCGCTGGAACACCCCGGTCCCGCTGGTCGACGTGCTCCGCGCCGCCGCCTCCGAGGTGGAGCAGTACGAGCGCGTCGAGCTGTCCGGCATCCCGGAGGTCGAGGTCGTCGGCGCCGCCGTGACCGACCTCGTCCACCTGCTCGCCGAGCTGCTCGAGAACGCCACCTCGTTCTCCAGCCCGCAGACCCGGGTCCTGGTCAACGCGACCCGCCTGCCGGACGGCCGCGTGCTGGTCGAGATCCACGACAAGGGCATCGGCCTCACCGCCGACGACTTCGCCGAGATCAACGAGAAGCTGGCCGAGCCGCCGACCGTCGACGCCACCATCTCCCGCCGCATGGGCCTCTTCGTGGTCGGCCGGCTCTCCCAGCGGCACGACGTCCGCGTCCAGCTCCGCCCCTCCGGCGAGTCCGCCGGGACCACCTCGCTGGTCATGCTCCCGCCGTTCGTCACCCAGTCGAACGCCGCCCCGGAGCCCGAGGAGCAGTTCACCGTCTCCCGGATCTTCGCCGAGCAGGAGCCGACCTCCGAGTGGGCGCCCGACGGCCGCCCGCGCAGCGCCGCCGAGCTGGGCTTCGACGACCACCTGACCGGCACCGGCCAGGCCGGCTCCTCCGGCTTCAGCCCGGCGCTGGAGGCCGTCCAGCGCTCGCAGCGCCTGGACCAGGTGCGCCGCGCCGCGGCCCTGGAGGGCGGCCCGAACACCTCCGAGATGCCGGTGCTCGACGCCGAGGTCGAGGAGGAGTACCAGCAGGGCTACGACCAGTACGCCCCGCAGGGCTACGAGCAGTCCGGCTACGCCGACGACCAGTACGGCTACCAGCAGGGCTACGACCAGCAGGACGAGTACGGCCAGGACCAGTACGGCCAGTACCCGCAGCAGGGCTACGAGCAGTCCGGCTACGCCGACGACCAGTACGGCCGCCAGGACTACCAGGGCCAGGACTACCAGGGCTACCAGGACGGCTACGGCGGCGACCAGTACGGCCAGCAGGCCGCGGAGGCCCCCGCCGGCCACCCGTACGCCCCGGAGCCCCCGGCCCTGCCCGCCGCCGAACCCGCCGCCACCCTGCCGTCCGGGCTGCCGCAGCGCCGCCCCGGCCAGCAGCTGGCCGGCGGCAGCTTCACCGCCCCGGCCACCCCGGCGGACGGCGGAGCCGGTGGCGAGACCCCGAACTGGTTCGCCGGTGCCAAGGACACCTCGTCGGTCGACGAACCGCGCGGCCACGACGTGTCGGGGCTCGGCGGGTACGGCCCGACCGGCCCGACGACCTCCCCCTGGCAGTCGCCCAATGACGGCGCCTGGCAGCGGGCCGAGCAGACCCGCGAGCCCGCCTCCGGCGGCACCACCGGGGCAGGCCTGCCCCGGCGCGTGCCCAAGCAGAACCTGGTGGCGGGCAACGCCAAGCCCACTCCGCAGGAAGGGCCGCAGGTCTCCCGCAGCCCCGAGGAGGTCCGCGGGCGGCTCACCAACCTGCGCCGCGGCGTGGAGCAGGGCCGCAGCGCGGGAAACACCGGAAGCTTCCGGATCGACCCCGATCAGGTAGACCCGTCCGGCAACGGACAGCAGAACCGAAGCACCGATCTCTTCGGCGGCTCGAACCACCAGGAGCGTTGAGTTGACTCAGATGAGCCAGGCCGCACAGAACCTGAACTGGCTGATCACCAATTTCGTGGACAACACCCCCGGGGTGTCCCACACCGTGGTGGTCTCCGCCGACGGCCTCCTGCTGTGCATGTCCGAGGGCTTCCCCCGTGACCGCGCCGACCAGCTCGCCGCCGTGGCCTCCGGCCTCACCTCCCTCACCTCCGGCGCCAGCCGGATCTTCGAGGGCGGCGAGGTCAACCAGACCGTCGTCGAGATGGAACGGGGCTTCCTCTTCCTCATGGCCATCAGCGACGGCTCCGCCCTCGCCGTCCTGGCCTCCCCCGACTCCGACATCGGCCTCGTCGGCTACGAGATGGCCCTGCTCGTCGACCGCGCCGGCGCCGTCCTCACCCCCGCACTCCGCGCGGAACTCCAGGGCAGTCTCCTGCACTGACGGTTCGTCGGATACCGTCCAGGTATTCGAAGTACCTCCGCGTCCCTCCCGGGCCCGCTTCGGCGGGCTCGGGTTCGGACGTTGTACGGCCTTCGCACCACCGGCTCCGGACCTGCGCCGAAGCTCGCACCGCACCGCCGCACCCTGTGAGGAGAGGAACCGTGACACCGCCCGACGACCGTAGCGGCCAGTACGGCGTTCCGTACCCCGGCACAGGCCATGACGCCTTCGGAGCACCTGGCGTCGGCCACGGTCAGCAGTACGGCCGGCCGCAGCACGCCGAGCAGTACGACCAGCACCAGTACGGGCAGCCCCAGCACCCGTACGGCCGGCAGGAACAGTACGACCCGCAGGGCCGGCAGGGGCCGTGGGGCCAGCCCGGCCCCTACGGACAGCCGCAGCCCTCCTACGGCACGCCGCAGCCCGGCCCGCCGGTCCCGACGCCCGAACCGGCCCCCGGCTACCAGCCGGCCCAGGAGCCCGGGCACGTCGAGGAGTTCGAGGACGAGACCGACTCCGGCCCGCTGATCCGGCCCTTCGCGATGACCGGCGGCCGCACCAGACCGCGCTACGAACTCGCGCTGGAGGCCCTCGTCTCCGCCGACGTCGACCCGCAGCGGCTGGCCACCCTGCTCCCCGAGCACCAGCGGATCTGCACGCTGTGCACGGAGGTCAAATCCGTCGCGGAGGTGTCGGCGCTGCTCTCGCTTCCCCTGGGAGTGGCCCGCATCCTCGTGGCCGACCTGGCCGAGGCCGGCCTGGTCGCCATCCACCAGCCCGCTTCCGGCGGCGAATCCGGAAACCAGCCCGACGTCACGCTGCTCGAAAGGGTCCTCAGTGGACTTCGCAAGCTCTAACGCGGCCGCCCCCACCCGCGCCACCACCTCCGCGAAGATCGTCGTCGCGGGCGGCTTCGGTGTCGGCAAGACCACGCTCGTCGGCGCCGTCTCCGAGATCAACCCCCTGCGCACCGAAGCCGTCATGACCTCGGCCTCCGCCGGCATCGACGACATCAGCCACGTCTCCGGCAAGACGACCACCACCGTCGCCATGGACTTCGGCCGCATCACCCTCGACGAGGACCTCATCCTCTACCTGTTCGGCACCCCCGGACAGGACCGCTTCTGGTTCATGTGGGACGACCTCGTCCGCGGAGCCATCGGCGCCGTCGTCCTCGTCGACACCCGCCGCCTCGCCGACTGCTTCCCCGCCCTCGACTACTTCGAGAACAGCGGACTCCCCTTCGTCGTCGCCCTCAACGGCTTCGACGGACACCAGCCCCACACCCCCGACGAGGTCCGCGAGGCCCTCCAGCTCAGCGCCGACACCCCTGTCATCACCCTCGACGCCCGCCGGCGCGACAGCGCCAAGAGCGCCCTCATCACCCTCGTCGAACACGCCCTCCTCGCCCGCCTCCGCTGAGGCCGGTGAACGGTGCCCGTGGACCCTCCGGCGGAGGGTCCACGGGCCGGGGGCGCGTGGCGCGGGGGCGCGCTACTCGGCCGGGTCCAGGCCGGCCCTGATCAGGCCGTAGGTGTAGGCGTCCTCCAGGGCCAGCCAGGAGGCCGCCACCACGTTGTCGGCCACCCCGACGGTGGACCAGGTGGTGGTGCCGTCGGTGGACTCGATCAGCACCCGGGTCTTCGAGCCGGTGCCGTGCTGGCCCTCCAGGATGCGGACCTTGTAGTCCACCAGCTCGAACCTGGCGAGCTGCGGGAAGGTCCGCTCCAGCGCGGCACGCAACGCCTGGTCGAGGGCGTTCACCGGGCCGTTGCCCTCACCGGTGGCGATCCGGCGCTCGCCCTTCGCCCACAGCTTCACCGTGGCCTCGTTCCCGGTGAAGCCGTTCGGGCCCTGCTCGCTGATGGTCCGCCAGGACTCCAGGGTGTAGAAGCGGTCGCGGCTGCCGCGCACCTCGTCGCGCAGCAGCAGTTCGAAGGAGGCGTCCGCGGACTCGTAGGTGTAGCCGAGGTTCTCCTGCTCCTTCACCCGGGCGACCACCCGGCCGGCGAGGTCCCGGTCGGAGGAGAGGTCGTAGCCGAGCTCCTTGCCCTTGAGCTCGACCGAGGCCCGGCCGGCCATGTCGGAGACCAGCATCCGCATGGTGTTGCCGACCCGCTCGGGGTCGATGTGCTGGTAGAGGTCCGGGTCGACCTTGATCGCGGAGGCGTGCAGGCCCGCCTTGTGCGCGAAGGCCGAGTAGCCCACGTACGGCTGGTGGGTGGAGGGGGTCAGGTTGACCACCTCGGCGATCGCGTGCGAGATCCGGGTCATCTCGGCCAGCCGGCCCTCCGGCAGCACCCGCCGGTCGTGCTTGATCTCCAGCGCCCCGACCACCGGGAACAGGTTGGCGTTGCCGACCCGCTCGCCGTAGCCGTTGGCGGTGCACTGCACGTGGGTCGCGCCGGCGTCCACCGCGGCCAGGGTGTTGGCCACCGCGCAGCCGGTGTCGTCCTGGGCGTGGATGCCCAGCCGGGCCCCGGTGACGGCCAGCACGTCGGCGACGATCTCCCGGACGTCCGAGGGCAGCATCCCGCCGTTGGTGTCGCAGAGCACCACCACGTCCGCCCCGGCCCGGTGCGCGGTGCGGACCACGTCCAGCGCGTAGTCGCGGTTCGCCCGGTAGCCGTCGAAGAAGTGCTCGCAGTCGATGAACACCCGCCGCCCCTGGGCCCGCAGGAACTCCACGCTGTCCCGGACCATCTCCAGGTTCTCGTCCAGGGTGGTGCGCAGCGCCAGCTCCACGTGCCGGTCGTGCGACTTGGCGACCAGCGTGATCACGGGGGCGCCGGAGGCGACCAGTGCGGCCAGCTGCGGGTCCTCCGCGGCCCTGCCGCCGGCCCGACGGGTGGCCCCGAAGGCGACCAGCTGGGCGTGCCGCAGGTCCAGCTCCGCGGCGGCACGGGCGAAGAACTCGGTGTCGCGCGGGTTCGCCCCGGGCCACCCGCCCTCGATGAAGCCCACCCCGAACTCGTCCAGGTACCGGGCGATGGCCAGCTTGTCCGCCACCGTCAGGTTGATGCCCTCCCGCTGCGCGCCGTCGCGCAGGGTGGTGTCGAACACGTGGAAACTGTCGTCGGTACGGCTGACCTCGGTCATGACCCCTGGTTCTCCGTTTCGGGGAGGTTGTACTGCTCTGCCGGATCTCGAGTCCCGGCTCCACTGTCCAGCATCCCGCGCGCGCCCCGGTGTCCCCGAGCCCCTTGTGGGGGCTCCCGGCCGGTCCGGGGTAAACAAAAAGACCCCTCGCGGGTGCGAGAGGTCTGCGCGCGGGTCTGGACGCTGGTGGTCGCTCCGCATCGGGTCCTGCGGGAGCGGTCACTGCGGACCGGCGCGCCTGCTGCTAATAATCAGCGACAGCGAGGACACGCTGGCAGTCTGGCACAGCCCCCGCGGTCCGGCCCGCCCGTCTCGCGATGCGAAACGCGGCAGGCCGGCGCGGGTGCGGAATCAGACGATCTTGTGCAGCCAGCCGTGGGTGTCGGGGGCCTGGCCGCCCTGGATCGCCAGCAGCGCCCGGCGCAGCTCCATGGTGACCGGGCCGGGCTCGCCGGCGCCGACCGTCCAGTCGGCGGCGGCCGACTTCACCGAGCCGACCGGGGTGATCACGGCGGCGGTGCCGCAGGCGAACACCTCGGTGAGGGTGCCGTCGGCGTTGGCCCGCTGCCACTCGTCGGTGGAGATCTTGCGCTCCTCGACGGCGTAGCCGAGGTCGGCGGCGAGCTGCAGCAGCGAGTCGCGGGTGATGCCGGGCAGCAGGGCGCCGGACAGCTCCGGGGTGACGATCTTCGCGTCCGCGCCCTCGCCGAAGACGAAGTACAGGTTCATGCCGCCCATCTCCTCGACCCACCGGTGCTCGGCGGCGTCGAGCCAGACCACCTGGTCGCAGCCCTTGGCGGCGGCCTCCGCCTGGGCGATCAGCGAGGCGGCGTAGTTGCCGGCGCACTTGGCGGCGCCGGTGCCGCCGGGCGCGGCCCGGACGTACTCCTTGGACAGCCACACCGAGACCGGCTTGACGCCGCCCGGGAAGTAGGCGCCGGCCGGCGAGGCGATGATCATGAACAGGTAGGAGTTGGCCGGCCGGACACCCAGACCGACCTCGGTGGCGAACATGAACGGGCGCAGGTACAGGCTCTGCTCGGGCTCGTTCGGCACCCAGGCCTGCTCCTGCTGGACGAGCAGCTCGACGGCCTCGACGAAGGTCTCCACCGGCAGCTCCGGCATCGCCAGGCGGCGGGCCGAGGCCTGGAAGCGGGCGGCGTTGGCCTCCGGGCGGAAGGTCGCGATGGAGCCGTCGGCCTGGCGGTAGGCCTTGAGGCCCTCGAAGATCGCCTGGCCGTAGTGCAGCGTCATGTTCGCCGGGTCGATCTCCAGCGGCGCGTACGGCGCCAGCTGGGCGTCGTGCCAGCCCACGCCCTCGGTCCAGCGGATGGTGACCATGTGATCGGTGAAGACCCGGCCGAAACCGGGGTTGGCCAGCCGGGCCTCGCGCTCCGCGGCGGGCAGCGGGTGGGCGGAAGGCTTGAGGTCGAACGAGATGGGCGCCTGGGTGGGCGTGCTCATGGCTGTTTCCTTCACCGTGGGGTTGGTTCGGGTCGCCACCGCCGGTGGACGTCACGGCGAACGATCACCGGAACGAACGCACGGCGGCACGACCCACTGTCGATACTCGCATCCAGAGGGCCGTGCCGAACAGTCGCCCGCTCCTTGGGGAGCTGCAAGCTGCGGTTATGCGGTCGGGCCCACCGGGCCGGACCTTGTCGGACCCGGCTCGTCGGCCGGACTCCGTCCTTCGGATCCGGCCCGTCAGCCGGCTACTCGGTCGGCGAGCGCGTCGCCGACCTCGGAGGTGCTGCGGGTGCCGGTGCGCTCGGCCAGGTCCGCGGCGACGGCGGCCTCCACGCGGGCCGCCTCCGCGGCGAAGCCCAGGTGCTCCAGCAGCATGGCGACCGACAGCACGGTGGCCGTCGGGTCGGCCTTGCCCTGGCCGGCGATGTCCGGCGCCGAACCGTGCACCGGCTCGAACATCGACGGGAACTCGCCGCTCGGGTTGATGTTGCCGCTCGCGGCCAGGCCGATCCCGCCGGTCACGGCGGCGGCCAGGTCGGTCAGGATGTCGCCGAACAGGTTGTCGGTGACGATGACGTCGAAGCGCTCCGGCTGGGTGACGAAGAAGATCGTCGCCGCGTCGACGTGCAGGTAGTCGGTGGTGACCTCGGGGAACTCCTCGCCGACCGCGGCGAAGATCCGCGACCACAGGTGCCCGGCGTGCACCAGCACGTTGTTCTTGTGCACCAGGGTGAGCTTCTTGCGCGGCCGCGCCTGGGCCCGGCGGTAGGCGTCGCGCACCACGCGCTCGATGCCGAAGGCGGTGTTGAGGCTGACCTCGGTGGCCACCTCCTGCTCCGTCCCGGTGCGCAGCGAACCGCCGTTGCCCACGTACGGGCCCTCGGTGCCCTCGCGGACCACCACGAAGTCGATGTCCGGCTCGCCCGCCAGCGGGGACTTCACCCCGGGGAACAGGCGGCCGGGGCGCAGGTTGATGTGGTGGTCGAAGGCGAAGCGCAGCTTCAGCAGCAGCCCCCGCTCCAGCACGCCCGACGGCACGCTCGGGTCGCCGATGGCGCCCAGCAGGATCGCGTCGTGGGACTTCAGCTCCGCCAGCACGGAGTCCGGCAGCGTCTCCCCGGTCCGGTGGTAGCGCCGGGCCCCGAGGTCGTACTCGGTGGTCTCCAGCTTGACGTCGGCGGGAAGCACCGCGCCCAGGACCTTCAGACCTTCGGCCACCACTTCCTGGCCGATGCCGTCACCCGGGACTACTGCGAGACGAATCGTGCGAGACATGCTCGGACCCTACTCCGCCGTCCCAGGGGCTGACACCTGGCGTCCACCATCCGGACGCGCCGGGCCGGGACGGGCCGGCTCAGGTCAGGTCGACCTCGACCGGGAACGGGCGCTCGACCTTCAGCTGCTTGTGGTGGATGCCGGTCAGCCCGTAGCCCCTGGTCGCCGGGTCCAGCTCGTACGTGTGGACGACCGGGCGGCCCTCGTCGCACTCGACGCGCCAGAAGTGGCGGATGCCGGCTGCCGCGTACTTGCGCGGCTTGGTCTCACGGTCACGCTCGCGAGACTCCTCCGAAACGACCTCGACCGCCAGCAGGACGTGCTCGGCGGAGAAGCCCGTCTGGCGGTAACCGGTGTCCGAGTCCTCGTGGACCACGAGGATGTCCGGCTCCGGCCGGTTCCTCCGGTCCAGGGTGACCGTCATTTCCGGCCACACCTCCCAACCCGCCGGAACCGCCTTCTCCAGCCCACGCTCCAGCATGCGCTTCGCCCGGACATGGAATTTCGTCTGCGGACTCACGAAGACCAGGCTCCCGTCGAGCAGTTCGGTGTGCGGCGGGAGATCAGGCAGCCGGTCGAGATCCTCTGCGGTGTAGCCGCCGACCGGAGGCCGGATCCAGTCGGGGTACGGCGAGATGCTCATGGTTCCTCCCATACGGGCATCCTGGCGGCGCTCCCAGGCTACTGGGCAAGGCCGTCCGGAACGCCACCCCTTCGAAGGAGCGCGTACGTCGTTTTCCGCGCCGGGGGCGCAATGATGGTGGCGGATCCGGGGTCACTGGCAGAACGGGGCGCGTGCGTGAGGGCCGAGCGGCGGCGGGAGGTGCTGGTCTGCGGGGGTGCGGCGGGGCTGGCGGCGGGCGGGTACGCGCTCGCCGCAGGACTGCACGGGGCGTGGCCGACCGGAGCCGGCGAGGTCGCCGTGCCGTACCACGCGCACCTGTGGGACCTGCTGCACGGCCGGGCCGCCGGGGACCTGCTGTTCAACTGGAACAGCGGCTACGGCGTGCCGTTCCTGGCCGACTTCTTCGCCTACCTGATGAACCCGTTCTCCTGGCCCACGGCGCTCCTCCCCCGCGACCAGGGGCGGCTCGCCGTGTTCCTGGTCGTGCTGGCCAGCATCGGCCTGGGCACCGCCCTGATGGCCCACCTGCTGGGCCGGCTGCACACCGGCCCGCACTGGCTGCGGGCGCTCGCCGCCGTCGGCTACGGGCTCTGCGCCTGGGTGCTGGACGTGGGCGGGGCGGCGCCGATGTGGCTCTGGGGGCTGGTCTCGCTGCCGCTGCTGGGCCTGGCCGCAGACTGGTGCCTGCACGAGCGGCGCTGGGTGGCCGGCTCGCTGTGCGTCACCCTCGCCTGGGCCGGCAACCTGTACACCGCCGCGCTGGCCACCCTGGCGGCCGGCCTGTTGCTGGCCGTCCGGCTGTTCACCGCCCCGCGGCCGCTGCGGCAGCGGGTCCGGGTCACCGGGCGCGCGGTCACCGTGGCCACCGTCGGGATCCTGCTCGCCGCGCCCGTGCTGTTCGTCGCCGTCCGCGCCGCGCACACCGCCCAGCCGGAGTCCCCGGTGCAGCCGCTCGGCCCGTCGGGGCTCGGCGGGCGCCTGGCGCAGCTGCTGCCGGCCGCCCACGGCGGTCTGCCGCTGCCGGACGTCGCGATCGGCGTGCTGGGGCTGCTGCTGGTGTGCGGGCTGCCGTTCAACCGGCGGGTCCGGGTGCGGGAGCGGGCGGTGTGGTGCGGGGCGCTGGTGCTGGTGGGGCTCGGCTTCGTGTGGACCCCGACGGTGCTGGTCTGGCACGGCCTGGCGATCCCGGCCGGCGGGCCGTACCGGGTGGCGTTCGTGCTGAGCGGCCTGCTGGTGCTTGCGGGCTGGGTGTCGCTGGCGCACCGGCCGGACGGGGTGACCCTGCTGGGCGGCGCCGCGGTGGTCGCGCTGATCGCCGGGCTGGCGGCGGGCCGGCACTCGGTGCGCGCCTCGACCTGGCTGCTGCTGGCCGTCGGCGGTGCCGTGGTGCTGGCCGCGCTCCGGGTCCTCGACCGCCGGCACGCCGACCGCCGGGCGGGCGCCGTGGCCACCTGGGTGCTGGGCGGCGCGGTGCTCGGCAACGCGGTCTGGTCCGGGTACGCGGCGCTGGGCGCCGTCCCGCCCGGGGGCGCCCCGGAGTCCGCCGTCCGGGCCGGGTACGCGGCGGTGCGGGGCGCCGCCGACTGGCCGCTGGGCCGCAGCGACCCGGGGCCGCACGCCTTCACCACCAACGACCCGCTGCTGCTCGACGGGCAGGGCGGCGGCTACTTCAGCGGCTACCTGCCGACGGTCGTCGCCCTGCTGCTGCACGACCTGGGCGCGGGCTGGACGGCCGGCGGCCGGCAGACGGCCAGCGTCACCGACCCGGTCGGGCAGGCGCTGTTCGCCGTCCGCGCGCACCTCGACGACGGGCCGCCCCCGGACGGCTTCGTCCAGGGCCGGGCCGCCGCGCCGCCGCTGGTCACGGTGCTGCCGCCGGGCGCCCGGACGGACACCGGCTCGGTCTGGTCCCGGCAGGAGTCGCTGCTCGGGGAGCGGGTGTACGAGGCCCCGCTGCCCGTCCCGGCGGGCGGCCCGGCACCCACCCTGCACGGCAGCAGCGGCTGGTCGCTGCCCGGCGGCGCCGAGGGCACGGTCCTCACCGTGGCCTGCACCCCGGGCGGGACGGCCTACTTCCACGGCGTCTGGTACCGAGGCACGGTCAGCGGCCTCGGGACGACCTTCGAGAGCGACGGCGAGCAGCCCACCACCGCCGTCGCCGTCCACCGGCTGGGGCCGGTCCCGGCCGACGGGACGGTCCGGGTGACGCTGCGCTCCGACACGGTGAGCCAGCTCCCCGCCCGGCCGGTCGGCTGCCTGCGGGCCGGCGCCCTGGAGGCGGCCGTCGCCCGGCAGACCGCCACCGGTGCCACCCGGGTGACGGCGGGCGGGCACACGCTGTCCGCGGCCCTCCCGGCCGGGTCGACGGGCACCGCGCTGGTCTCCGTCGCGGCCACCGACGGGTGGGGCTGCGCGGCCGGCGGCGGTCCGCGGGTGGCACCGACGCCGGTCCTCGGCATGATCGGCGTCCCGCTGGGCGGCGGCGCCGACCGGGTGGACTGCTCCTTCCGCCCGCCCGGTCTCACCGAGGGCCTCACCGTGGCCTCCGGCACCGCCGGCCTGCTGGCGCTGGTGCTCGTCTTCGCCCGTCTGACGCACCGGCCCGCGCGCCCGTCCCGCGGCGCCCGGCGGCGGGCCGCCGCGGACTGACCGGACGGCCTGGGCGAACGTCCGACGGGCCGCGGCGGCGGGGGACCACACGGAGGGGCGGTCCCGCCGCCCGGCGGGACCGCCCCTCCACGGTGTCCGGTCGTCAGGGGAGGGCGATCACCTGCGCGCGGCGGTCCGCCGGGTTGAGGTGGTGCAGCAGGAGCAGCCGGGACCGGTCGCCCACGGCGCGGTGGACGGCGAGCACGGTGCCGGAGTGGACGGGGGCGGCGAGGGCGACCGGTCCGGTGGTGCCGACGTGGACGTCCAGCGCGGGGTGCAGGACGTCGATGGCCACGGTGGGGCGGGTGCCGCGCAGCCCGACGGCCGAGTAGGCCTCCGCCGGGTCGGGCTTCCCGGGGCCGGCGGCGCCCGTCCAGACGCCGTAGTGGACGGTGCTGTGGCCCTCCCGGACGCCGGGGAGCACGCTCAGCCGGACGGGGAGCACCAGGACGTCGCTGTCCAGCAGGTCGGTGTCGGTGTCGCCCCAGTGGGCGTCGAGCGGCTGGACGTCGAGTTCGGCACCGGTGCGGGCGTCCAGGGCGCGGGAGACCAGGACGTCGCTGCCGCGCTGCCGGTCGGCCTTGAGGATGACGTCGGTGGTGCCGTCCCCGTCGGTGTCGAGGGAGGCCCGGACGCCGAAGAGCCCGACCGGGGTGGCGGCGGGGGCCCAGAGCCTGGCGCCGACGTAGAACAGGTCGGCGGTGGCGCCGGCCCCGACGGCCCGCAGGTTGGCGACCCGTTCGCCGGGGTGTTCGACGCAGACGTCCTGCGCCGGGTCGGCCGCCTCGGTGGCCTCCTCCGGCCCGATGCCGGCGCCCGGTCCGGCGGCCGCGCCGCTGCCGGACGGGCAGTCGGCCCAGCGGGCTCCCTCGCCGCCGAGGGCGAGCGCGGTGACGAGTCCGGGCCGGTTCCCGGGGGCGTCGCTGCCGGCGACCGCGAGCAGGGTGCCGTCCCGGGTGGTGCGGGCGGCGGTGGTGGCCGCGTGGTCGGTGGCGGCGCGCGGCGCGGCGAGCACCGGGACCCGCAGTTCCGGCAGGGCCCGGTCGGTGACGGGGGTGAGCAGGACGCGGCCGGAGAGCTCGCCGCGGTAGCTGCGGGCCAGGCCGCCCTGCACGGTGTCCAGGGTGGGGTCGGGGGTTCGGCCCAGCTCGCCCGGGACGGCCAGCGTCACCCGGATCCGCGCCGTCCCGCCGGCCGGGACGTCCACCCGGGCGGGCGTCACCTCGAAGGCGGCGCCGGGCAGTTCGGTGGCGGCCGCGTAGCCGGTGCGGTAGCTCAGCGGCCGGTCGGCGTGGTTGCTGACCTCGATCTCGCGGTCGAGGGCGGTCGGCCCGCCGATCTCGACCGGTCCGAAGGAGACGCCGACGGCGCCCTCGGGCGCCCCCTCGCCGGTCGCGTAGGCGACGACGGGGGTCCGCACGGCGCGGTCGGCCTGGGCGCGCCCGGCGCCGGTGCGCTCGGGGCCGTACACCGGCCCGCCGTGGTCGTCGCCGAGCCAGGTGTCGACGCTGGTGTTCATCAGCGCGGCCTTGAGCTGCTCGACCGGCCAGTCGGGGTGCACCGCGCGGACCAGCGCGGCGAGGCCGGCGACGTGGGGGGTGGCCATCGAGGTGCCGTCCTCGCGCTGACCGCCGCTGCCGCTGCCGACGAGGGCGGACCAGATGGTCTCGCCGGGGGCGGCGAGGTCCGGCTTGACCAGGCCGGGCACGCCGATGCCGCGGGAGGTGAAGTCGGTCAGGGTGTCGGTGCGGCCCGGCTGGTCCTGGGAGACGGAGCCGTGCAGCGGGTTGCCGGGAGCGGCGAGCCGGATCCGGACGGGGCCCGCGGCGGCGGCCTGCCGGAGCCGTTCGCCGTCGGCGCGGGCCAGCAGGGCGGCCGGGATCCGCTCGTTCCCGGCGATCTCGGCGAGGTGGTCGGTGTCGGCGGCGTAGAGGACGCCGATGGCGCCGGCGTCGGCGGCGTGGTCGGCGCGCGGGCCGGAGTTGCAGGCCCGGTCGGGCTCGCGGGTGCGCCAGGTGAGGACGGCGACGCGGCCCTCCAGGCGCTGCCGGTCGGCCTCGCTGAAGGCGGCGCAGCCGTCGGACTGGTCGGCGGGCAGCCCGAGCAGGCCGCTGACGTCGGCGGTGGCCCAGCCCTGGTAGCGCTCGCTCCAGTGGGCGGGGACGACGCCGGCGAGGTCGGCGGGGGCGAGCACGGTGAGGCCGTCGGCGTCGCTGTGCGGGTCGACGGAGGCGGCGACGGTGACGGCCCGGGCGGCGGTGCCGGGGCTGCCGCCGACGCCGTAGACGTCGCCGTCGTTGCCGGCCGCGGCCACCACGACGGTGCCGAGGGCGGCGAGCCGGTCGACGGCGAGGGCGTCGGTGTCGTCGGGGTTGCCGAAGTGGCTGCCCAGGGAGAGGTTGACGACGTCGAGGCGGTCGGTGAGGTCGCCGTCGCCGTTCGGGTCGGCGGCGAGGTCGAGGGCCTGGGCGAGGCGGTCGGTGGAGCCCGCGCAGCCGAAGACCCGGATCGCGTAGAGCTGGGCGCCGGGGGCGGTGCCCGGGCCGATCCTGAAGCCGGCCGGGTCGAGCCCCGGCCGGTAGGGGCCGGTGTACGGGCGGCCGTCGGCGGTGACGCCGTACCCGGCGGCGGTGCCGGCGACGTGGGTGCCGTGCCCGTTGCGGTCGCAGTCGATCGGGTTGTCGCTGGGGTGCGGGACGGGCTGGTGGTTCGGGGAGGACGGGTCGGGGTCGTAGTCGTCGCCGACGAGGTCCTTGCCGCCGATCACCTTGGCGTTGGGGAAGAGCTCGGGCGGCGCGGGCTTCCCGCGTTCGACGGAGCGGAAGGCGGCCTCGGTGCCGGGGCCGCCGAAGTCGGCGTGGGTGTAGTCGATGCCGCTGTCGACGATCCCGATCCGCACCCCCCGGCCGGTGGTCCCGGCGGCGCCGGCCTGGTCACCGCCGGCTCCGGCCCAGACCTGCGGGGCGCCGGTGAGCGGCACGGAGTGCGCGTTGTCCCGCTGCTTGCGGACGATCGGGTGGACGGCCAGCACGCCGGGCAGCGCGCGCAGGGCGGGCAGCCGGCCGGCGGGCACGTCGACGGCGAGGCCGGTGAGCAGGGTGCGGGTGCGGTAGAGCTCCCGGGTGGCGGGTGCCGCGCGGTGCACGGCGGCGGCGGCGCGGTCGAGGGCCTCGGCGGCCCTGGCCTGCTGGGCGGCTCCGGCGTCGGCGGCCTCGCGGCGGACGGCCTCCGGGGAGCGCCGGGCCCGGCGGGCTCCGTCGGCGGCGCGCCGCCAGGCGGGGCCGGCCGCCTCGGTGGTGAGTTCGAGCAGGACGGAGGCGGTTCGCCCGGCTCCGGCGGGCGCCGTCGGGGGGTGCGGCGGGCCGCCGGAGGCCGGGGCGGCGGCGAGCGCCGCGGTCCCGGCCAGCAGGGCGAGGGTGAGGCCGATCCTGGCGACGGTTCGGCGGACGGGTGGCAGGCGCACTGGGCCCTCTCCCCCGGGAGGGGGACTGATCCGCACACCGTGTCGCTGACGCCCGCCCGCGCGGCCGTCGATCACCCTTCCGGGGGCCCCAAATTAGGATGATCGCGCCGGGCAGGGCGAGCAACTTCCCCCGGACGGAGGCCGGTTGCACTCGACCGGGTGAACCGGCGTCAGCCCGGGCGGCCCATTAGGCGGATGAACGCCGACGGCCGCCCGGCCCGGCGGGGCGATCCCGCCGGAGGGCCGGCCCGACCCGTCAGAGGTGGCCGGTCACGCCGCCGTTGTCGCGGCGGTCCAGCGAGCGCTGCAGCGCGGCGGCGGCGAAGGAGTTCCGCTCGGCGGTCCGGCGGCGGCGCGGGGCGCGGACGGGGGTGGCGGCGGGGGCGGGGGTGGCGTGGCGGTCTGCGGTGGTAGGCATACCGGGCTCCTTGGGGGCATGCGTGCAGGGGCACGCAGAGGGTTGGGGAGGGGTACGCGCGGAGCAGGGGTCTCCTGCCGTGGGGGCGCACGCTCACACGGGCCGCGCGCCCTGGCTACAGGGGCGGCACATCGTGTGGCTCTTCCACGGTACGACCAGGTCGGGGCCGTGTCTGCACGAATACTTGGATTTCCTAGTATCTGAGACGCGGCTCACCCCGAGGAACGCAGCGGGGCCCGGACCGCCGGCGAACGGCGGTCCGGGCCCCGTGGGCCTTCGGGCTCAGGCGCCCAGGTCGACCGAGCGGGCGAAGCGGGCGCCGATCTCGGCGGCGATCGCCGACAGCACGTCCTGCGGGATCTGGCTGTCCACGGTGATGGAGGCGAGCGCGCCGCCGCCGTCCCGCGCCACCTGCATGCCGGCGATGTTCACGCCGGCGTCGCCGAGGTGGCGGCCGAGCACGCCGACCACGCCCGGGCGGTCCTCGTACTTGAAGAACGCCATGTGGTCGGTGAGCGCGACGTCCACGTCGAAGGCGTCCACGCCGACGATCTTCTGGGTCTGCTTCGGGCCCGCCAGCGTGCCGGAGATGGCGATCTCCTCGCCGTTCGCGAGCGTGCCGCGGACGGTGATCACGTTGCGGTGCTCGGGGCTCTCGCTGGAGGTGGTCAGGCGGACCTCGACGCCGCGCTCCTGGGCGAACAGCGGGGCGTTGACGTAGGACACCGTCTCCGCCACCACGTCCTCGAACACGCCCTTCAGCGCCGACAGTTCGAGCACCTTGACGTCGTGCTGGGTGATCTCGCCGCGGACCTCGACGTCGAGCCGGACGGCCACCTCGCCGGCCAGCGCGGTGAAGATCCGGCCGAGCTTCTCGGCGAGCGGCAGGCCCGGGCGCACGTCCTCGGCGATCACGCCGCCCTGGACGTTGACGGCGTCCGGTACCAGCTCGCCGGCGAGCGCGAGGCGCACCGACTTGGCGACGGCGATGCCGGCCTTCTCCTGGGCCTCGTCGGTGGAGGCGCCCAGGTGCGGGGTGGCGACCACGTTGTCGAAGGCGAACAGCGGGGAGTCGGTGCACGGCTCCTTGGCGTACACGTCCAGGCCGGCGCCGGCCACCCGGCCGTCGCGCAGGGCGCTGGCGAGCGCCTCCTCGTCGACGATGCCGCCGCGGGCGGCGTTGACGATGCGCACGGTCGGCTTGACCTTGTGCAGCGCCTCGTCGCCGATCAGGCCGATCGTCTCGGGGGTCTTGGGGAGGTGGACGGTGATGAAGTCCGAGACCTCGAGCAGCTCCTCGAGGGTGACCAGCTTGACGCCCATCTGAGCGGCGCGGGCGGCCTGGATGTAGGGGTCGTACGCGACGATCTTCATGCCGAAGGCCGACATCCGCTGCGCGACCAGGACGCCGATCCGGCCGAGGCCGACCACGCCGAGGGTCTTCTCGCTCAGCTCGACGCCGGTGTACTTGTTGCGCTTCCACTCGCCCTGCTTCAGCGCGGCGTTGGCCGGGGCGATGTTGCGGGCGACGGAGATCAGCAGGCCGCAGGCGAGCTCGGCGGCGGTGACGATGTTGGAGGTCGGCGCGTTGACGACCATCACGCCGGCCTTGGTGGCGGCGGAGACGTCCACGTTGTCCAGGCCGACGCCGGCCCGGGCGACCACCTTGAGCTTGCGGGCGGCGGCCAGCGCCTCGGCGTCGACCTTCGTCGCGGAGCGGATCAGGATCGCGTCGACGTCGGCGATCGCGGTGAGCAGCTCGGTGCGGTCGGCACCGTTGCAGTGGCGGATCTCGAAGTCGGGACCGAGGGCGTCGACGGTGGCGGGCGACAGCTCTTCGGCGATCAGAACGACGGATTTGCTCACGACAGTGTGTCCTTAACTGTCCGGTTCTCCCCGGCACGGAGGTGGCGTGGAGGCGGGGGGAAGGTGGCATGCCGCGTAGGTAGACGCACGACGCTGTGGGCCTGACGCGCACTCGGAAGTGTATCGACGGGCTGGGTACCAGGCTGCTCCCGTCCGGCGAAATCACCCGGACGGGAGCAGCCTACTTGTACAAGGGAGTTGCGGAACGGGAGCGGACTCCCGCGCGGGGTCAGGCCTTCTCGTTGACCCAGCTCATCAGCGAGCGCAGCTTCTTGCCGGTGGTCTCCAGCAGGTGGTCCTCGTCGGCCTTCTTGTACTCGTTGTACTTGGGCAGACCGGCCTTGTACTCGGCGATCCAGGTGTTGGCGAAGGTGCCGTCCTGGATCTCGGCGAGGACCTTCTTCATCTCGGCCTTGGTGTCGGCGGTGATGATCCGCGGGCCGGTGACGTAGTCGCCCCACTCGGCGGTCTCGGAGACCGACCAGCGCATCTTCTCCAGGCCGCCCTCGTACATCAGGTCGACGATGAGCTTCAGCTCGTGCAGGCACTCGAAGTAGGCGATCTCCGGCTGGTAGCCGGCCTCGACCAGGGTCTCGAACCCGGCCTTCACCAGGGCGGCGGTGCCACCGCAGAGGACGGCCTGCTCACCGAACAGGTCGGTCTCGGTCTCCTCGGTGAAGGTGGTCTTGATGACGCCGGCCTTGGTGGCGCCCAGGCCCTTGGCGTAGGACAGCGCGAGGGCGAAGGCGTTGCCCGAGGCGTCCTGCTCGACGGCGACGATCGCGGGGACGCCGCGGCCCTCCTCGTACTGGCGGCGGACCAGGTGGCCCGGGCCCTTCGGGGCGACCATGCAGACGTCGACGTCCGCCGGGGGCTTGATGAAGCCGAAGCGGATGTTCAGGCCGTGACCGAAGAACAGGGCGTCGCCGGACTTCAGGTGCGGGGCGATGTCCGCCTCGTAGACGTCGGCCTGGATCGGGTCCGGCACCAGGATCATGATGACGTCGGCCTCGGCGGCGGCCTCGGCCGGGGTGACGACGCGCAGGCCGGCCTCCTCCGCCTTGGCGCGGGACTTGGACTCGGGCTTCAGGCCGACGCGGACGTCGGCGCCGGAGTCGCGCAGGGACAGCGCGTGGGCGTGGCCCTGGCTCCCGTAGCCGATGACCGCGACCTTGCGGCCCTGGATGATGGACAGGTCGGCGTCGTCTTCGTAGAACAGCTCGGCCACGGGGGCACATCTCCTTGCGTGGTGGTTGCCGGGTGCGCACTACCTACGGTAGGCGCACCGGCGGGGGTGTGGGGTTGCGCTTCAGCTGGTGAGACGGCCCGCGTCTCGGGGGTTTCAGGCGCTGCGGTCGAGGGCGCGCAGCGAGCGGTCCGTGATCGAACGGGCGCCGCGCCCGATGGCGACCAGGCCGGACTGGACCAACTCCTTGATGCCGTACGGCTCCAGCATCCGGAGCATGGCCTCCAGCTTGTCCGAGCTGCCGGTGGCCTCGATGGTCACCGCGTCGGGGGACACGTCGACGGTCTTGGCACGGAACAGCTGGACGATCTCGACGATCTGCGACCGGGTCTCGTTGTCGGCGCGGACCTTCACCAGGACCAGTTCCCGCTGGATCGCAGCGGACTGGTCGAGCTCGACGATCTTTATCACGTTCACGAGCTTGTTGAGCTGCTTGGTGACCTGTTCCAGCGGGAGGTCCTCGACGTTGACCACGATGGTCATCCGGGACACGTCCGGGTGCTCGGTCGGGCCGACGGCGAGGGAGTCGATGTTGAAGCCCCGACGGGAGAACAGCGCGGCGATGCGGGCGAGCACGCCTGGCTTGTTCTCGACCAGGACGGAGAGGGTGTGCTTGGACATGGGGTTCCTCAGTCGTTCCCAGAGGGGCCCGGCGTAGCCGGACGAACGAAGGGTGGGGTCGGGTGGCGGGGCGGGCTCAGTCGAGGTCGTCGCCGAAGTCGGGCCTCACGCCCTTGGCGAACTGGATCTCGTCGTTGCTGGTGCCCGCCGCGACCATCGGCCAGACCATGGCGTCCTGGTGGACGATGAAGTCGATGACGACCGGGCGGTCGTTGATCTCCATCGCCTGCTTGATCACCGCGTCCAGGTCCTCGGGGCGCTCGCAGCGCAGACCGACGCACCCCATCGCCTCGGACAGCAGGACGAAGTCGGGGATCCGGGTGCCCTGGGCCGGCGGCTCGATGCCGTCGTGGTCGGGGCCGGAGTGCAGCACGGTGTTGGAGTAGCGCTGGTTGTAGAACAGCGTCTGCCACTGGCGGACCATGCCGAGCGAGCCGTTGTTGATGACCGCGACCTTGATCGGGATGCCGTTCAGGGCGCAGGTGACCAGCTCCTGGTTGGTCATCTGGAAGCAGCCGTCGCCGTCGATGGCCCAGACCGTGGCCTCCGGCCGGCCGGCCTTGGCGCCCATCGCCGCCGGGACGGCGTAGCCCATGGTTCCCGCGCCGCCCGAGTTCAGCCAGGTGCCCGGCTTCTCGAACCGGATGAACTGCGAGCTCCACATCTGGTGCTGGCCGACGCCCGCCGCGTAGATCGCGTCCGGGCCGACCAGCCGGCCGATCCGCTCGATGACCTGCTGCGGGGAGAGCTGGCCGCCGGGGGCCTCCTCGTAGCCCAGCGGGTAGGTCTTCTTCCACTCGTCGAGCTTCTCCCACCACTCGGCGTAGTCGCCCTTGTGGCCGGCGTCGAACTCGGCCTGGACGGCCACGATCAGGTCGGCCAGCACCTCGCGGGCGTCGCCGACGATCGGCACGTCGGCCGGGCGGTTCTTGCCGATCTCGGCCGGGTCGATGTCCGCGTGGACGACCTTGGCGTACGGGGCGAAGCTGTCCAGCTTGCCGGTGACGCGGTCGTCGAAGCGGGCGCCGAGGGTGAACAGCAGGTCGGCCTTCTGCAGCGCGGTGACCGCCGGGACGGTGCCGTGCATGCCGGGCATGCCGAGGTGCTGCGGGTGGCTGTCGGGGAAGGCGCCGAGGGCCATCAGGGTGGTGACCACGGGGGCGCCGGTCAGCTCGGCGAGGATCCGCAGCTCGGCGGTGGCCTGCGCCTTGATGACGCCGCCGCCGACGTACAGCACCGGGCGCTTGGCGCTCACCAGCATCTTCGCGGCCTCGCGGATCTGCTTGGCGTGCGGCTTGGTGACCGGGCGGTAGCCGGGCAGCGAGGTCTCCACCGGCCAGCGGAAGGTGGTGGTGGCCTGCAGCGCGTCCTTGGCGATGTCGACCAGGACCGGCCCGGGGCGGCCGGTGGCGGCGATGTGGAACGCCTCGGCGATCACCCGGGGGATCTCGGCCGGGTCGGTGACCAGGTAGTTGTGCTTGGTGATCGGCATCGTGATGCCGCAGATGTCCGCCTCCTGGAAGGCGTCGGTGCCGATCGCCTTGGAGGCGACCTGGCCGGTGATCGCGACGACGGGCACCGAGTCCATGTAGGCGTCGGCGATCGGGGTCACCAGGTTGGTCGCCCCGGGGCCGGAGGTCGCCATGCAGACCCCGACCCGGCCGGTGGCCTGGGCGTATCCGGTGGCGGCGTGCCCGGCACCCTGCTCGTGCCGGACCAGGATGTGGCGCACCTTGGCGGAGTCCATCAGCGGGTCGTACGCGGGAAGGATGGCCCCGCCCGGGATGCCGAAGACGGTGTCCGCGCCCACGGCCTCCAGCGAGCGGATGAGCGACTGGGCGCCGGTCATGGTCTCGACGACGTGCTGGGGAGCGGGAGCGTGGGCGGCCGGGTTGTCCCCGCGGCGGGGGGATGCGGCGTGCTCGGTCATCTGCCTGTCTCTTCTCGGGTTTTTGCCGGCCCGGTGGCTGCGGGCCCCGGTGGTACGAGGGTGGGGTCCCGGTTCCGGGCCGATCGCCGGCTCTGCCTCAATCGTCCCGCGCTCCCCGGTGGATCGGGGTGGTCCGGAGCGTTTGGGGCCAGGGTTTTGCGGTGGTGGAACAGCGTCAGTGCAACAAAAAACCCCTCGTGCCCAGGGCATGCGAGGGGTGGCGCGTCGGTCTGTCACGAGCAGGGCCTACGAGCCCGCTCAGCCGACGCGCCCGCCAAGTACGAGAATTCGGGTGCGCATGGCAACGACCCTCCTCCTGCACGGGGGCGCATGTCAAGCAGGTGGGATCGCCGTCTCACCATGCGAGCCGGAGCCCGGGCCGGTCACCGCGCGGTGTTCGGGCAGGTCGGGGGCCCCGTGGCGGTGCGCGACCCGCCCGGCACCGCCCTCCCCGCGGACACCCGGACGGGTGTCCGCGGCCAGGTACGCCCGCCGGGCCGAGACCGAGCCCAGCGGTCTCGGCAGCGGGTAGCCGCGGCGCACCAGCGCCCGGCGCAGCCGGGTCTCGTCCAGCGGGGGCGCGAAGGCCGAGCCCTGGCCCTGCCGACAGCCCAGCTCCTGCAGCGCGGCGACCTGCCGGGGCAGGTCCACCCCCTCCGCGGCGGTGACCAGCCCGAGGTCGCGGCCGAGCCGCAGGGCGTGCCCGGCGAGGGTGCGGCTGAGCGCGGACTCGCCGAGGTCCCGGACCAGCGAGCGGTCCAGCTTGAGACCGTCCAGGGGCAGCCGGGCCAGCGCCCCGAGCGAGCCGCTGCCGGCGCCGTAGCCGGCCAGCACGGTGGTGACCCCGAGGCGGCGGAGCGCGGCCAGCCGGCGGCCCAGCTCGTCGGCGAGCGGGTCCGGGCCCATCCGGGCCACCTCGATCACCAGCTCGCCGGCCGGCAGCCGGCTGTCGCGCAGGGCCGCGGCCACCGTCTCGTACAGGCCGGGTGAGCAGAGCCGCTCGGTGGAGAGCCGGACGGCCACCGGGACGCAGGCCGGCCCGGTGCGGCTGCGGCCCGGCCCCCCGCGCCGGGCCGCGGCGGCCGTCACGGCCTCCTGGACCAGCCAGCGGGAGAACCGGGTGGCCGCGTCGCCGTACTCCGCCGAGCGCAGGAACTCGGCCGGGGTGAGCAGCAGGCCGCCCGCCGAGCGCCAGCGGGCCTGCGCCTCGACCCCGGTCACCGCACCGCTGGCGAGGTCCACCACGGGCTGGTGGAGCAGGGTGAAGCCGCCCTCCCGGACGGCGACCCGCAGCCGCTCCTCCAGCTCGGTGCGGCGCTCCAGGTCGGCCCGCATGGCGGGGGCGTAGAGCACCACGCGCCCCTTGCCCTCGGACTTGGCGCGGTACATCGCGAGGTCGGCGTTGCGCATCAGCTCGTCGGTGGCGGCCTTCGGGTCGGCGGCCGGGCCCCGCTCGGGGGTGCCGAAGGCGATGCCGATGCTGGCGGCGACCCCGAGTTCGGCGCCGCCGATCCAGTACGGCGCCGAGAGCGCGACCCGCAGCCGCTCGGCGAGCTCCTGGACCTGGAGGCGGCCGAGCGGGCCGCAGACCAGGGCGGCGAACTCGTCGCCGCCGAACCTGGCCACGGTGTCCCCGCAGCGGACGGCCCCCTGGAGGCGGCGGGCGGCCTGCACCAGCAGCTCGTCGCCGACCTGGTGGCCGGCCGTGTCGTTGACGGCCTTGAAGCCGTCCAGGTCGAGGAAGAGCACCGCGACCCCGGCGCCGGCCTCGCCCTGCTGCCCGCGGGCGGCCAGGGCGGCCCGCAGCCGCTGCGCGAACAGCGCCCGGTTGGGCAGGTCGGTCAGCGGGTCGTGGAAGGCGTTGTGCTGCAACTGCGCCTGGAGCATGACCCGTTCGGTGACGTCCCGGCTGTTGAGGATCAGGCCGTCGCGGTGCCGGCTGACCGTCGACTCGACGTGCAGCCACTCGCCGCCGCCGGAGCTGATCCGGCACTCCACCCGGGCGGACGGCTCGGCGGTGCCCGGGCAGCGGTGGGCGGTGAGCCGGACCCGCGCCAGGTAGCGGCGGACCTCGGCGAGCACCCGGTCGACGTCCTCGGGGTGGACCAGGTCCAGCAGGTTGCCGCCGACCAGCTCCTCCGGGTCCCGGCCGTAGACGCCGAGCGCGGCCGGGGAGACGTAGGAGAGCACCCCGTTGGCGCCGGCGATCATGATGACGTCGCTGGAGCCCTGCACCAGGGAGCGGAAGTGCGCCTCCTTGTGGCCGAGCTCCTGGGCGAGCGACAGGTTGTCCAGCAGCATCACCCCCTGGCGCAGGATGAGCGCCAGCCCCACGGTGCAGGCGGCCGCGGCCACCACCCGGTCCAACTGCCGCCCGCCGAGGGCGTTGTAGAGGATCCCGGCGGTGCAGACCGCGGCGGCCGCGTACGGGGTCAGCGCGCTGAAGGTGGTGGCCACCCGGCGGCGCGGCGGGCCGCCGGCCGAGGGGTGCTCGCGCAGCGGACGGCGCCAGCGCTGCGACCACGGCGCCCAGGCCAGCAGCAGGCTGCCGGAGAACCAGCCGGCGTCCAGCAGTCCGCCCGAGTGGTAGGTGCTGCGCAGCTCCGGGGAGGTGAACAGGGCGTCGCACAGCACGGTGACGGCGAGCGCCACCATCGCGGTGTGCACCGCGGCCCGGTTTCCGTCCCGGCCGCCGAAGCGCAGCCCGACCACGAGGCTGACCAGCAGGATGTCCAGCACCGGGTAGGCGAGGTTGAGCGCCAGGCGAAGCGGCGAGCCGTCCTCGCCGGCGGCGATCCGGCCGAGCGCCAGGCTCCAGCTGAGGGTGAACAGCGAGCCGGCGATCAACCAGCCGTCGAGCAGCAGGCAGAGCCAGCCGGCGGCGGAGCGCGGGCGCTGGGCGAGCACCAGGAGGCCGGTGATGGCGAGCGGGGCGAACATCAGGAAGGCGTACTCGGCGAGCGAGTCCTTCGGCAGGTCCGTCCCGGCGACCAGTTCGTACCAGCCCCAGGTGCCGTTGCCGAAGGCGACCATCAGCGAGGAGAGGCCGAACAGCAGCCAGGCCGGGCGGGCGTGCCCGCCGACGGTGCAGCCGTACACGAGACAGGACAGCGCGGCCGCGAGGGCTGCCGCGGCCAGTCCGAAGTCCCCCATGAAGTTGGAGACTTGGCGGGATCCCCAGCCGGCCGCCGCGCCCAGGGCGTAGGCCAGGCAGAGGGCGCCGAGGGCGAGCCCGGGCAGCGCCCGGCTCTCCCGGAGCCGGCGCAGCGGGCGGCTGCGGGCCGGTCCGGCCGGGTCGGTGCCGGACGCGTCGGCGGGCGGCGCACCCGACCGTCCGGCTCCGGGCAGCACCGTATCGGTGGAGCTCACTCGGCCTCTCCCCCTCCGGCGCGGGGCCTGGCGCCCCGGCCACGGGCCACCGGCCGCGCACCTCTCGGCCGTACGCGGCGGCCTGGCGCCCCGTCAGGACGGTGGCCCAGGGGGCGGGCGGCCTTCCGGCCGCCGCACCGCACCGATGTTCCCAGTCGGGACCCTACACCAAATCCGTCACTCAATGACACGCACACTCAACTTAGAGTAATGGCGAGGAGGAGGGGTAAAGCACCTTAATCCGGCGGATCGGCCCGGTTGGCGGCGGCGCGCGGGGAGGGGCTCACGCGGCGCGCACGGGAGCACGTGACGGCGCCCGGCCGCCGGACCGCCCGGACCGCGGCGGTCGGGGGCCCGGCGGCCGGGCGTGGATCAGCGGCCGGCCGGGGTCAGGTCGTCCGGGAACAACCGCAACCGGTGCGCCAGCGCGGCCGCCTCGCCCCGGCCGCCGACCGCGAGCTTGCCCAGGATGTTGGACACGTGCACGCTCGCGGTCTTCGGAGATATGTACAGCTCCTCGGCGATCTGCCGGTTCGTCCAGCCGCGCGCGAGCAACCGGAGCACGTCCCGCTCACGGGGGGTGAGCCCGAAGGACTCCCCGGGCACGGGCACCGCCACCGATGCCGCCGGGGCCGCTCCCCCGGCCGCGGCCGGCGCCAGCGCCAGCCCGGCCCGGTCGGCCAGCCCGGTGATCTCCGCCAGCAGCGGGCGGTCCCCCCGGGCCGCCGCCAGCTCCCGCGCCTCGCGCAGCAGTTCGGCCCCGGCCTCGCGCCGCCCGGCCTGCACCTCCGCCTCGCCGGCCCGCAGCAGGGCCGCCGCGAGCGGGTACGGCAGACCGGTCGGCCGCAGCACGGCGACCGCGGCCGCCCAGTGCTCCGGGGTGTCGGCGCCCTCCGCACGGGCCAGCTCACCCGCCAGCAGCAGCGCCCAGCCGTCGTGCAGCGGTGCCCGCGGGCGCAGCCGGGCCGCCGCGGCGGCGATCGCGGCCAGCACCCCGGCCCGGCCGGGCCCGGCCTCCGGCAGGCCCCGGCTGTCCGCCTCCACGGCGGCGGCCTCCACCAGCAGCGGGTAGACGTCGGACTCGTACCCTGGCCGGGCGTCCTCGGCCAGCGCCGCGAGCAGTTCGGCCCGGGCCTCCAGCGGCCGCCCGCCGAGCGCGGCGACCCGCACCGCCAGCCGGCTGATCGGCACGCTGTGCTGCAGCTGGCCGACCCGGTTGGCCGCCCGGGCCTGCGCCAGCATGGTCGCCGCCCCGGCGAGGTCCCCGCGCAGCAGGGCGAGCTCGCCGCGCATCCGGTCCAGGAACTCGGCGTGGGTGCCGCTCAGGCTGGTCAGCTCGCAGGCCGACAGCACCTCGTCGGCCTCCTTCACCCGGCCCAGGTCGGTGAGCGCCTCGGCCAGGTTGCCGGTGAGGATGGTGCCGATGTTGCGCAGCAGCCCGCTGCCGTCCGCGTAGTCCAGGCCCTCGCGGGCCAGCGCCACCGCCTCCTCGGACCGGCCCAGCCCGCGCTGCAGACTGGCCAGGTTGTTGATGCCGCGCAGCAGCAGGTCGGGCACGCCCAGCAGGCGGGCCCGCTCGACCGCGCCGGCCAGCTCGGCCAGCCCGCCCTCGGCGTCGCCCTCGACGTCGTAGCGCAGGCCGCCGAGCGTCATCCGGGCGTGCACCTCGACCGAGTGCGCGCCGACCTCCTCGGCGATCCGGATCGCCCGCCGGGCGAGCTCGATGTGCTCGGGGCCGGGCTTCTTGAGCATCGCCACCCCGGCGCCGAGCGCGAACACCTCGGCCTGGACGGCGGACGGCGGCAGGTGCTCGACCAGCCGGTGCGCGTGCAGGATCTCCTCGTCGTCGCCGGAGCGGCGCAGGTTGCCCAGCATCCGGGCCCGGTTGATCCGGAACCAGGCCGCGCGCACCGGGTGCACCGACTCGTCGACCAGCCGCAGCCCGCGTTTGGCCAGGCTCAGGCCGCGCTCGCGGTCACCGCAGCGCCGGGCCGCGACCACCGCCTCGGCCAGCACGTCGATCAGCTGGATCCGGTCGCACTCCGGGTCGGCGGCCCCGTGGTCGCAGGAGCCGGGCGGGTACGTCTCGGCCCAGTCGTACGGGCGCAGGGTGTGCGCCAGCACGTCCTCGGAGACCATGTCCCACAGCTCCAGCGCCCGCTCCAGCATGCCCAGCTGCTCGGCGAAGGCGTTGCGGCGGCGGGCGGCCCGGGCCGCGTCCAGCGCGGTGGGCAGCGCCTTCGCCGGGTCGTGCGCGTGGTACCAGTAGTTGGCCAGCCGGGCCGGCAGCGCGTCGCAGGAGACCAGGTGCCGCTGCGCCTCGACGGCGAGCGCGAACTTGCGGTTGATCCGGTGCCGCTCGCCCGGCAGCAGGTCGTCCGAGACCGCCTCGCGGACCAGCGCGTGCCGGAAGCGGTAGCCCTCGCCGTCGCCGTCCGGGCGCAGGATGTTGGCCCCGACGGCCGCCCGCAGCGCCTCGATCAGCGCCTCCTCGTCGTCGTCCAGGACGGCGGCCAGCAGGGCGTGTTCGACGTGCGAGCCGCCCTCGGCGGCGATCCGCACCACCCGCTGGGCCTCCTCGTCCAGGGTCTCCACCCGGACCAGCAGGATGTCCCGCAGCGAGTCGGTGAGCCCGGCGCCGCAGCCGTCCTCGAAGGCGGTGGCCAACTCCTCGACGAAGAACGGGTTCCCCTCGGAGCGGCGGTGGATGCGGTCCACCAGCTGCCGGTCGGGGACGGCGGTGCCGAGGATGCCGGCCAGCTGGGCGGCGACCTCGCGGCGGCCGAACCGGGCCAGCTCCAGGCGCTGGACGGTGCGCAGCCGTTCCAGCTCGGCGAGGAAGGGCCGCAGCGGGTGCCGGCGGTGCAGGTCGTCGGTGCGGTAGGTGGCGATCAGCAGGACCCGGGACCGGTGCAGGGTACGGACCAGGAAGGCGAGCAGCTCGCGGGTGGAGCGGTCGGACCAGTGCAGGTCCTCGACGGCGAGCACGAGGGTACGCTCCGCGCCGAGCCGCTCGAACAGCCTCGCGGTGTGCTCGAACAGCCGGGCCCGGCCGTACTCGTCGTTGGGTTCGCCGTCGGCCTCGCCGAACTCGGGCAGCAGCCGCGCCAGGTGGCCCTCGCTGCCGGCCGCCGCGGCCTCCAACTCGGCGCCCAGCGCACGGTGCAGCCGGCGCAGCGCGGTGGCCAGCGGGGCGTAGGGCAGGCCTTCGGCCCCGACCTCCAGACAGCTGCCGAGCGTGGTGAGCGCCCCGCCGTCCGCGGCCCGCTGCAGGAACTCCTCCAGCAGCCTGGTCTTGCCGACGCCTGCCTCGCCGCCGATCAGGACGGCCTGCGGGCTGCCGGTGCCGGCCCTGCGCAGGGCGACGGTCAGTTCGGTGATCTCGCTGCCGCGACCGACGAAGACGGGACTCACCGATATCTGCTGCATGGAGGCGAGCATGCCATAGCCGGACCCGGCGGGCCGAGGGGATATCCCGCCCGCTGGAAGCCCGGAGGGGGAGGCGCTCGTCTGCGGCGCCTCCCCCTCCGGAATCCCTTCGGCACCGACGTGGTGCCGGTCCGTCAGCATTCGCGCTGGCGCACGGCGCGCCGCTGGAAGCGGGCGGCCACCGGACGCTGCCGCAGACGGCGCGCCTCCTTGGCCTCGCGTACCAGGCGCTGGTGCTCGGCGCGGGCGGCAAGCTCGAGGCCCTGCTGCTGGATGAGCTCGTACTCGATCACTTCGGTTCCCCACTTCGGGTTTCGCACTGCGTTTCGCTGTCGAGTAAGAGCTTCCTCCCCCAGCGGGGGTCGCCACATCGGAAGCCTGACCGATCTTCCGGGCCCCGGATGCCTTAGACGGGCCCCTGGAACACGGCAAAGGCCCGGCCTCACTCCGATTCGGAGGTGAAACCGGGCCTTAGACCCTACTTAGGGGGCCTTAGACGCCTTAGATGCCTTAGGAAGTCCCTAGGGTCCTCTAGGCGGAGACGCCGAGGCGCTCCAGACAGTGCCTACTGACCTTCCACGCCGAGGCGCTCCAGACAGTGCCTACTGACCTTCCACGCCGAGGCGCTCCAGGATCAGGTCCTTCACGCGGGCGGCGTCGGCCTGGCCGCGGGTGGCCTTCATGACCGCGCCGACCAGCGCGCCGACGGCCGCGACCTTGCCGTCGCGGATCTTGGCGGCGATCGCCTCGTTCTCGGCGATGGCCTGGTCGACCGCGGCGCCGAGCGCCGAGTCGTCCGAGACGACGGCCAGGCCGCGCTTCTCGACGACCTCGTCCGGCTCGCCCTCGCCGGCCAGCACGGCCTCGATGACCTGACGGGCCAGCTTGTCGTTCAGCTTGCCCTCGGCGACGAGCGCGGTGACCCGGGCGACCTGCGCCGGGGTGATCGGCTGCTCGCTGAGCTCCGTCCCGGTCTCGTTGGCGCGGCGGGCCAGCTCGCCCATCCACCACTTGCGGGCCTGGTCGGCCGGGGCGCCGGCGGCGATGGTCTCCTGGATCGGCTCGACGGCGCCGGCGTTCAGCACCGCCTGCATGTCCTTGTCGGACAGGTCCCACTCGGCCTGCAGCCGGGCGCGGCGCACCCGCGGCAGCTCGGGCAGGCCCGCCCGCAGCTCCTCGACCCACGCCCGGGCGGGCGCGACCGGCACCAGGTCCGGCTCGGGGAAGTAGCGGTAGTCCTCGGCGTTGTCCTTGATCCGGCCGGAGGTGGTGCTGCCGTCCTCCTCGTGGAAGTGACGGGTCTCCTGGACGATGGTGCCGCCGTCGGTCAGCACCGTGGCGTGCCGCTGGATCTCGAAGCGGGCCGCCCGCTCCACGCTGCGCAGCGAGTTGACGTTCTTGGTCTCCGAGCGGGTGCCGAAGGTCTCGGTGCCGTTCGGGCGCAGCGACAGGTTGACGTCGCAGCGCATCTGGCCCTTGTCCATCCGGGCCTCGGAGACGCCGAGCGCCTTGATCAGCTCGCGCAGCTCGGCGACGTACGCCCGGGCGACCTCGGGGGCGCGCTCGCCGGCGCCGACGATCGGCTTGGTGACGATCTCGATCAGCGGGATGCCGGCCCGGTTGTAGTCCAGCAGCGAGTGGGTCGCGCCGTGGATGCGGCCGGTGGCGCCGCCGACGTGGCTGGACTTGCCGGTGTCCTCCTCCATGTGGGCGCGCTCGATCTCCACGCGGAAGGTCGAACCGTCCTCCAGCTGCACGTCGAGGTAGCCGTTGAAGGCGATCGGCTCGTCGTACTGCGAGGTCTGGAAGTTCTTGGGCATGTCCGGGTAGAAGTAGTTCTTCCGCGCGAACCGGCACCACTCGGCGATCTCGCAGTTCAGCGCCAGGCCGATCTTGACGGCCGACTCCACGCCGATCGCGTTGACCACCGGCAGCGAGCCGGGCAGGCCCAGGCAGGTCGGGCAGGTCTGGCTGTTCGGCTCGGCGCCCAGCTCGGTCGAGCAACCGCAGAACATCTTGGTCTTGGTGCCCAGCTCGACGTGGACCTCAAGGCCCATCACCGGGTCGTACGACGCGAGAGCGTCCTCATAGGAGACCAGGTTCATGACGCTCACAGCGTCCCCTTCACTAAAAGTCTTGGGAGGTACGGGCCCGGCCGCCGCTCGCGCGGGGCCGGGCCGGGGCGCTCAGCTCAGCCCAGCAGCACGTCGTCGGAGCCCAGCCGGCGCAGCTCGCGCACCAGCAGGGCGGTGCCGGTGATCAGCGCGGCGGCGCCGACCAGGGCGTTGACCAGCTTGAGGGTGTCGCTCTCCTCGCGGGCCTTCCGGACGTCCTTGGCCACGGAGATCGCGCCGAAGGCGCTGGTGCCGATGGACAGCCACAGACCGGGCTTCGAGTGCTTGAAGCCCTTGGCCTTCTCGATCTTGCTCACAGTGCCGGTGCCTCCTCCAGCAGGGGGTGCCCCCACTTGTCGTTGAGTGCGGCCTCGACGGCGCCGCCCACGCGGTACAGGCGGTCGTCCGCCATCGCGGGTGCGATGATCTGCAGGCCGACCGGGAGATTGTCCTCCGGCGCCAGGCCGACCGGCAGCGACATGGCCGCGTTGCCCGCCAGGTTCGACGGGATCGTGCACAGGTCGGCCAGGTACATCGCCATCGGGTCGTCGGCGCGCTCGCCGATCGGGAAGGCGGTGGTCGGCGTGGTCGGCGAGACCAGCACGTCCACGCCGGCGAAGGCCGCGTCGAAGTCGCGCGAGATGAGCGTGCGGACCTTCTGCGCCGAGCCGTAGTAGGCGTCGTAGTAGCCCGAGGACAGCGCGTAGGTGCCCAGGATGATGCGGCGCTTGACCTCGTCGCCGAAGCCGGCCTCGCGGGTCAGCGCGGTGACCTCCTCGGCCGAGCGGGAGCCGTCGTCGCCGACCCGCAGGCCGTAGCGCATCGCGTCGAAGCGGGCCAGGTTGGAGGAGCACTCGCTGGGCGCGATCAGGTAGTACGCCGGCAGCGCCAGAGTGAAGGACGGGCAGGAGACCTCGACGACCTCGGCACCCAGCTCGCGCAGCAGCTCCACCGACTCGTCGAAGCGCTGCATCACGCCGGACTGGTAGCCCTCGCCGGAGAACTCCTTGACGACGCCGATCCGCATGCCGCGGACGTCGCGCATCCTCGCGGCCTCGACCACGGCCGGGACGGGCGCGTCGATCGAGGTGGAGTCCAGCGGGTCGTGCCCGGCGATGGCCTCGTGCAGCAGCGCCGCGTCCAGCACGGTGCGGGCGCACGGGCCGCCCTGGTCCAGCGAGGACGAGAAGGCGACCAGGCCGTAGCGGGACACCGCGCCGTAGGTCGGCTTGACGCCGACGGTGCCGGTGACGGCGCCCGGCTGGCGGATCGAGCCGCCGGTGTCGGTGCCGATCGCCAGCGGGGCCTCGAAGGCGGCCAGCGCGGCGGCCGAACCGCCGCCGGAGCCGCCGGGGATCCGGGAGAGGTCCCACGGGTTGCCGGTCGGGCCGTAGGCCGAGTTCTCGGTGGAGGAGCCCATCGCGAACTCGTCCATGTTGGTCTTGCCGAGGATGACGACGCCGGCGTCCTTGAGACGGCTGGTCAGCGTGGCGTCGTAGGGCGGGATCCAGCCCTCGAGCATCTTGGAGCCGCAGGTGGTCGGCACGCCCTTGGTGGTGAAGACGTCCTTCAGGGCGAGCGGGACACCGGCCAGCGGGCCCAGCTCCTCGCCCCTGGCGCGCTTCTCGTCGACGGCCCGGGCCGCGCTCAGCGCACCCTCGGTGTCGACGTGCAGGAAGGCGTTGACCTTCTTGTCGACGGCGTCGATGCGGTCCAGGTGCGCCTGCGCGACCTCGACCGCGGACACCTCGCCGGTGGCGATGGCGGCGGCCGTCTCGGCGGCCGTCCACCTGATGATCGGAGTGGGGGTCATCTCGGTCATCTCGGTCAGTCCTCCCCGAGGATCTGCGGCACACGGAAACGCTGCTCCTCGGCGGCCGGGGCGCCGGACAGCGCCTCGTCCGGGGTGAGCGACGGGCGCACCTCGTCCGCGCGCATGACGTTGGTCAGCGGGAGCGGGTGGGAGGTCGGCGGGACGTCCTGTCCGGCGACCTCGGAAACGCGGGCGACCGCGCCGATGATCACGTCGAGCTGCTCGGCGAAGTGGTCCAGCTCTTCGGGCTTCAGCTCAAGACGCGACAGCCGGGCGAGGTGGGCGACCTCCTCGCGCGTGATGCCAGGCATGCAGCGATCCTCAGGGTGAGTTCTGGTGAGGCCCGCCGCCACCCTCAGGCGGCACCGGGCCCGGGCAGGAGCAGCCGGTCCCGGCGCTCCTTCCTCATGGTCTTGGGACCCCATCCTATGGGGCCCGGCCCGGCCACCGGCCAACGAGTGAGCCGCGCGGCCGTCACTGCGGCCCGCTGCGGGCCCAACTCTGCGCCCCCGGCGCCTTGATCTCCCGCGGTGCGCCGGGCATCTGGTGCGGCACGGGCGCGGTCTGGACGGCCTGCGCGGCGGGCATCGGATGGACGACGGGCACCGGATGGACGGCGGCCGCGCCCTGGACCGCCTGCGCGGCCGGCGGCAGCACCGGGGGGAGGGCCGGCGGCAGCACCGGCGGCACGGCGGGCTGGACGGCCGGCGGCACGACCGGGACGGCCTGCGCGACCGGGACGCCCTGGACCGCGGGGACGCCCTGCACGACCGGCACCGGGTGGACGGCCTTGCGGGCCGGCGGCAGCACCGACTGGCCGGGCAGCGCGGACCCGCCCTGGACCGCCTTCAGTCCGGACGGCAGCTGACCCGACGGGGTGGCCAGCCGCTCCACCGGCGGGGCCCCGGTGCGGTGCACCCGCAGCCAGGCGGTGGCCTGCTCGGCCGGCAGCGCGGCCGACACCAGCCAGCCCTGGACGGCGTCCACGCCCATGCAGTGCAGCCGCTCCCAGGTCTCGTCGTCCTCGACGCCCTCGGCGACCACCGTCAGGCCCAGCGAGTGCGCCAGCTCCACCGAGCAGCGGACCACCGCCGCGTCGTGGTCGTCGGCGACCATCCGGGAGACGAACGAGCGGTCGATCTTCAGCTCGCCGACCGGCAGGCTGCGCAGCCGCACCAACGAGGAGTGGCCGGTGCCGAAGTCGTCCAGGGACATCCCGACGCCGTAGCCGCGCAGTTCGGCGAGGGTGTCGGCGGCCCGCCGGGAGTCGTCCAGCAGCAGCCGCTCGGTGATCTCCAACTGGAGCGCGTGGGCCGGCACCTGGTGGCGGACGAGGTGGCCGGCCACCCGCTGGGCGAAGCCCGGGTTGAGCACGTCGCGCGGCGAGACGTTGACCGCGACCTGCACCTGCAGGCCCTGGTCCCGCCAGTAGGCGAGCTGGCCGACCGCCGCCTCCAGCACGTAGTCGGTGAGCCGCGGCATCAGGCCGCTGGACTCGGCGAGCCCGACGAACTCGTCCGGCGAGACCCGCCCCTGGCCGGGGCGCTCCCAGCGCAGCAGCGCCTCCAGGCCGACCACCCGGCCGTCGAAGGCCACCTTCGGCTGGTAGTGCAGCTGCACCTCGCCGGTCTCCAGGGCCCGGCGCAGGTCCCCCAGCAGCCCTATCCGGTAGGGCGTGTCGGCGTCCTGGGTCTCGTCGTACTGGGCGACGCCGCTGCAGCCGCGCTGGGCGTGGCCCATCGCCACGTCGGCCCGGCGCAGCAGCGACTCGGCGTCCTGGGCGTGCTGCGGGTAGACGCAGACCCCGGCGCTGGCCTCCAGCACCAGCAGCAGCCCGTCCAGTCGGATCGGTGCGGCGAGTTCGGCGATCAGCGCCTTGGCGACCCGCTCCAGGCTGTCCGGGCAGTTGATGCCGGGCAGCAGCACGGCGAACTCGTCGCCGCCCATCCGGGCCACCATCGGGCGGCCGCGCCGGTAGTGCCGGGGCAGGCCGGCGAAGACGTCGTCGATGGACTCCCGGGTGGCGCTGCCGGCCGGGCCGCCGGAGCGCAGCGCGCGGTGCAGCCGGCGGGCGATGTGCACCAGCAGCCGGTCCCCGGCGGTGTGGCCGAGGGTGTCGTTGAGCGACCGGAACCGATCGAGGTCGAGCAGGATGAGACCGACGCTGTAGCCGTCCTCGCGCTCCGCGATCGCCTCCTGTGCCGCCATCAGCAGGGCCTGACGGTTGGGCAGGTCCGTCAGCGGGTCGGTCAGCTGGTCGCGGGCGCGGTCGCGGGCGATCCGCCAGGCGGCGACCAGCACCGCCAGCGGCACCGCGAACAGCGGCAGCAGTTCGGGTTCGTACCGGTAGACCAGGACGGCCAGCGGGATGAGCGGCGCAGCACCGGCCAGCAGCACGCCGAGCAGCAGGACCGCACCCGCCACCCCCTGCGGCGGGCGTGTGGGCGCACCGCCGGTCGTACGATCCATAAGCCCTGTCCTCCGTCGGGCCCGCCCCGTCAGGCCGCCTTACGGTGAGGCACCGTGCCGGTACCGACAGCTGCCGGGCATGGAGCGACCCCGCGGAGTACCGGCTCAGCCGGTGCCCCCACCCCTGCTGACACTCTGTTGCGCTCCAGGGTATGCCGGGGCCCACCCGGTGGGCAGACTTTCGGACAACCGGAAACGCGCCACCGCGCCTGGATGTCGCACAGTGACACAATGCCCGCTTTCACGGCGCGACACCCGGTGACGTTGCATCAGGACGATAACAAGACGGATTCGGTCACCCGGCGCTCGGGGCGGCCTCCTCCGCGGCCCCGGCGGGGGCCTCCCCGGCCTCGGGCAGGCCCAGGTGGGCGCGGGCCGCGGCCGGGCCGTCGGCGAGCAGCACCGCGAAGCCCGCGTCGTCCAGGACGGGCAGGCCGAGCTGAACGGCCTTGTCGAACTTGGACCCGGGGTTGTCACCGGCGACGACAAAATCGGTCTTCTTCGACACCGAGCCGGTCACCTTCGCACCACGCGAGGTCAGCGCCTCCTTGGCGCCGTCCCGGGTGTGCCCGGCCAGGGTGCCGGTGACCACCACCGTCAGCCCCTCCAGCGGGCGCTCCGCCTCCTCCTCGTCCGCGAACTCCTCGGTGAAGCGGACGCCGGCGGCACGCCACTTCTCCAGGATCTCCCGGTGCCAGTCCTCCTGGAACCACTCGACCACCGAACGGGCGATGATCGGCCCGACGCCCTCGACCGCGGCCAGCTCCTCCTCGGTGGCCGAGAAGATCCGGTCCAGGTCGCGGAACTCGCGGGCCAGCTCCTGGGCCGCGACCGGGCCCACGTGCCGGATCGAGAGGCCGTTGAGGAACCGCCAGAGCGGACGGTCCTTCACCCGCTCCAGGTTCTCCAGCAGGATCCCGGCCGTCTTCTTGGGCTCGCCCTTCTGGTTGGCGAAGAAGGTGGCCCGCTTCTCCTCGCCGGTGCGGTCGTCCAGCTTGGGCATGCCCGTCTTCTGGTCCCGCACCAGCACCTGGATCGGCAGCAGCTGCTCCATCGACAGCCCGAAGATGTCGCCCTCGTCCTTCACCGGCGCCTCGGCCGGCTCCAGCGGCTGGGTCAGCGCGGTGGCCGCGACGTAGCCGAGGCCCTCGACGTCCAGCGAGGAGCGCCCGCCCAGGAAGGCGATCCGCTCGCGGATCTGGGCCGGGCAGAACTGGGCGTTGGGGCAGCGCAGGTCGATGTCCCCCTCGGCCATCGGGCGCAGCTCGGCCCCGCACTCGTGGCAGTGCGAGGGCATCACGAACTCCCGCTCGGTGCCGTCCCGCAGGCTCTCCACCGGGCCGAGGATCTCCGGGATGACGTCACCGGCCTTGCGCAGCACGATCGTGTCGCCCAGCAGCACGCCCTTGGCCTTCACCACCTCCTGGTTGTGCAGCGTCGCGTACTGCACCATCGAGCCGGCCACCTTCACCGGCTCGGCCAGCACCGCGTACGGGGTGGCCCGGCCCGTCCGGCCGATGCCGACCTTGATCTCGGCGAGCTTGCCGGTGACCTCCTCCGGCGGGTACTTCCAGGCGATCGCCCAGCGCGGGGACTTGGAGGTGGCGCCGAGCCGGCCCTGCAGGGCGATCTCGTCCACCTTGACGACCACGCCGTCGATCTCGTGCTCGACCGAGTGCCGCTGCTCGCCGAAGTGCTTGATGAACGCCCGCACCTCGTCGAGCGTCCCCACCACCTCGTTGTGCCGGGCGGTGGGCAGGCCCCAGTCGTGCAGCAGCCGGTAGGCGTGCGACTGGTCGTCGATGTCGAAGCCGACCCGGGCGCCGATGCCGTGCACCACCATGTGCAGCGGGCGGGAGGCGGTGACCAGCGGGTCCTTCTGGCGCAGCGAGCCGGCGGCGGCGTTGCGCGGGTTCATGAACAGCCGGATCAGGGCCCGGGGCCGCTTGCCCTCCCGGGCGCGCTCCTCGTTCTCCAGGCGCCGGCGCTCGTTCTCCGCCACGAAGGAGGCGTTCAGCGCCTCGAAGGCCTCGGTCGGGAAGTAGACCTCGCCGCGGATCTCCACCAGCTCGGGGACGTTCTCGCCCTTCAGCTGCTGCGGGATCTCCTTGATGGTCCGGACGTTCGCGGTGATGTCCTCGCCCACCCGGCCGTCGCCGCGGGTCGCCGCCTGCACCAACTGGCCGTTCTCGTAGGTGAGGTTGACGGCCAGGCCGTCCACCTTGAGCTCGCACAGGTAGTGGTAGTCGATGCCGTGCAGCTCGGTGGCGACGCGCTCGGCCCAGGCCGCGAGCTCCTCGTCGTCCATCGCGTTGTCGAGGCTGAGGAGGCGCTCGCGGTGCTCGACCGCGGCGAACAGCCCGGTGGGCGCGCCGCCGACCCGCTGCGTCGGGGACTCCGGGGTGACCAGGGCCGGGTGCTCCGCCTCCAGCGCCTCCAGCTCGCGCATCAGGACGTCGAACTCGGAGTCGCTGACGACCGGGGCGTCCTGCTCGTAGTAGCGGACCCGGTGGTCGGTGATCTCCTGCGCCAGCTCGGCGTGCCGGCGGCGCACCTCCGCCGCGACGTCCTCCCAGCCCTCGACAGCCTCCACCGCAAGCCCTCCTACGATCTCATTCCGGGTTGTCCACCAGGCTCTGCGCCGCCCGCACGCTCTGCGACAGCGCACTGCGCGCGTACGCCGGGGAGGCCCCGGCCAGCCCGCAGGTCGGCGTCACCAGCACGCGGCGGCCCAGGAGCTCCGGGGCGAACCCGAGCCTGCGCCACAAGGTCCTGACACCCTGGACACTACCGGCCGGGTCGGACACTCCCTGGTCAGTGGAGGGGACGACACCGGCGAGGAAGGTCGTGCCCGCCTCCACGGCCTCGCCCAGGTCGTCGTCCGAGCGCTCGGTGAGGAGGGAGAAGTCCAGCGAGATCCCGGCCACTCCGGCGCGGCGCAGCAGCGGGATCGGGACGTCGGGCGCGCAGCTGTGCACGACGACCGGTGCGTCCAGGGCGCGGACCACCTCGCGCAGCACCTCCTCGGCGACCTGCCGGTCCACCGAGCGCAGCCGCTGGAACCCGCTGGCCGTCCTCACCGAACCGGCCAGCACGGCCGGCAGCGACGGCTCGTCGAGCTGGAGGACGACCTCAGCGCCCGGGATCCGCTTGCGGACGTCGGCCAGGTGGCGGCGCAGGCCCTCGGTCAGCGATCCGGCGACGTCCCGGCAGGCGCCGTGGTCGGAGAGCGCCTTCTCGCCGTGCTTCAGCTCGATGCTCGCCGCCAGCGTCCACGGGCCGACGGCCTGCACCTTGAGCGCGCCCCGGTAGCCCTGGGTGAACTCCTCCAGGGCGTCCAGGTCCTCGCCCAGCCAGGAGTGGGCCCGCCGGGTGTCCCGGCCGGGGCGGTCGGTGAACCGCCAGCCACTGGGCTCGGTCTGCGCGAACAGCTCGACCAGGAAGCCGGCGCCGCGGCCGATCATGTCGGCGCCCGGGCCGCGCGCCGGCAGCTCGGGCAGGAACGGCAGGTGCTCCAGCGCCCCGGTGGAGGTCTTGGCGGCCTCCCGGGCGTCGGTGCCGGGCAGCGAACCGACGCCGGTGGCGGCGCCGCGCAGGTCGGGGAAGGGGTGTGGGGTGCTCACCCGTCCGAGCCTAGGGCGTGTCTTTCGGATCACGCCAGGCGGTCGCCGCCGGGGCACGCACCTCGCCGGCTTCTCGTCAGTCGCCGATGCTCCGCATGGACTCCCTCCTCGGCGCCGCCGATGCACGCACCCCAACGACGCCCGCTGATCCGACGTGATCCGAAAGACACGCCCTAGTGCGCGGCGCCGGCCCCGCGGTCAGCGCCCGGGGCGGACGGTGATGTCGGTGATCTCCGCGTCCCGGGAGGCGTCCAGGGCGGCCAGCACCGCCCTGGCGACGGACTCCGGCTCGATCCAGCGGCCGGCGTCGTACTCCCGGCCCTCCTGCTGGTGCACCTTCACCTGCATCGCGGTCGCGGTGCGGCCCGGGTAGACGGAGGTGACCCGGACACCGCCCGCGTGCTCCTCCTGGCGCAGCGCGTCGGCCAGCGCCTTCAGGCCGTGCTTGCTCGCCGCGTACGCCGACCACTCCGCGTGGGCGTTCAGGCCGGCGCCGGAGTTGACGAAGACGACGTGGCCCTTGGCCAGCCGGAGCGAGGGCAGCAGCAGCCTGGTCAGCTCGGCGGGGGCGACCAGGTTGACGTTCAGCGTCTCCTGCCAGGCCTTCACCGGCAGGTCCCCCACCGTGCCCAGCTCGACGACGCCCGCCACGTGCAGCAGCGAGTCCAGCTCGCCGGGCAGCGCCTGGTGGCCGAAGGCCCAGGACAGCTTCGCCGGGTCGCCGAGGTCGCCGACCAGGGTCCGCGCCCCGGGGAAGCGCTCCCGCAGTTCGGCGGCCCGCCGTGCGTCACGGGCCAGCAGCCAGAGGTCGTCCCCGCGCTCGGCGAGCTTCCCGGCCAGGACGGCGCCGATGCCGGAGCCGGCGCCGGTGATCAGATGTGCAGCCATGGCCCGATCCTCTCAGGCCTTGAGCTGCTCGAAGACCTGCGCCGGGGTGTCGGCGAAGCCGATCAGCTCGGCGAGCGGGCGGGGCAGGAAGCCCTCGGCGTCCATCCGCTCCAGCTGGGTCCGCAGGCCCGTGTAGAAGCCCTCGGTGTCCAGGACGACCACCGGCTTCTCGAACATGCCGTGCTTCTTGAGCTCCAGCACCTCGGTGACCTCGTCCAGCGTGCCCAGCCCGCCCACCAGGACGACGATCGCGTCCGCCCGCGCGGCCAGCTCCGCCTTCCGCGCGGCGAGGTCGGCGGTCATCACCAGCTCGTCCGCACCGACGTAGCCCTTGTGCTTCAGCATCTCGACCATCACGCCGACCAGCCGGCCGCCGGCCGCCTTCACCTCGTCGGCGAGCAGCCCCATCAGCCCGGCGTTCGACCCTCCCCAGACGAGGGTGTGCCCGCCCTCCCCCAGGAGCCGGGCGAACTCGGCGGCGGGGGCCGAGTAGCGGTCGTCGAGCGAGTACGCGGAGCAGAAGACGGTGATGTTCATAGTGCTCCCTGGTCTATCACGGCCCGCGGCCGGGGCTCACCGGCATTACCCGCCGACGGCGGCCCACCCGCCCTGCCGGTCGGCGCGACCGCCGGTGCACCGCCGCTGGGCGAGGTGCGCTGGCGGCCGCGGCCGGAGGTCAGTCCTCGTGCGCGACGCGGGTGAACGCCCGGCGGTAGGTGCGGGGCGGGACTCCGCGGCGGCGGACGAACTGCTCGCGCAGGACGGCCGCGCTGCCGTAGCCGACCCGGCGGGCGACCTCCTCGACCGGCAGGCCCGTCGTCTCCAGGAGTTCCTCGGCGGCGCCCAGCCGCAGCTCCCGCAGCCAGGCATGCGGGGTGGTGCCGGTGGCCGCGGCGAATCGGCGGGCGAAGGAACGCTTGCTCATCATCGCCCGCCGGGCCAACTCCGCCACCGGCAGCGGCTCGTGGAGGTGCTCCCGGGCCCAGGCCAGCACCCCGGCCAGGCGTTCGTCCTCGCCGTCCTCCGGGACGGGGGCCGCCAGGTACTGGGCCTGCCCGCCGTCCCGGTGCGAGGGCAGCACCATGTCGCGGGCGATGCGGTTCGTCCCCGGCCACGGCGCCCCGTTCACGGCCGACGCCAACCCGCCGCTCTGACCGTGCCGCCCCGGAGGGGAACCCCCGCGCCCGGGAGGCCCGCCTACGCGGTGACGGCCGGGCGTTCGGTGGTGGCGATGGTGGCGGAGCCGACGACGCGGGTGCCGTCGTAGAGCACCACGGCCTGGCCGGGGGCGATGCCGCGCACGGCGGTGTCGAGGCTGACCCGGAGTTCGCCGTCGACCACCGAGGCCGAGACCGGCACCTCCTCGCCGTGGGCGCGCAGCTGGGCGGTGTAACGCCCGTCCGCGAGCGGCTCGGTGCCGCACCAGCGGGGGCGGATGGCGGTGAGGCCGGTGACGTCGAGCCCCTCGACCGGGCCGACGGTCACGGTGTTGTTCACCGGGGAGATGTCGAGGACGTAGCGCGGCTTGCCGTCGGCGGCCGGGCGGCCGATCCGCAGGCCCTTGCGCTGGCCGATGGTGAAGCCGTACGCGCCGTCGTGCTCGCCGAGCTTGGTGCCGTCGGTGTCCAGGATGTCGCCGGTGGCGGTGCCGAGGTGCTTGGCCAGGAAGCCCTGGGTGTCTCCGTCGGCGATGAAGCAGATGTCGTGGCTGTCGGGCTTCTTCGCCACCGCGAGGCCCCGGCGCTCGGCCTCGGCCCGGATCTCCTCCTTGGTGGTGTCACCGAGCGGGAAGAGCGAGTGGGCGAGCTGGTCCGCGTCCAGCACGCCGAGGACGTAGGACTGGTCCTTGGCGCCGTCGACCGCCCGGTGCAGCTCGCGGGAGCCGTCCGGCAGGTCGACGATCCGGGCGTAGTGGCCGGTGCAGACGGCGTCGAAGCCCAGGGCCACGGCCTTGTCCAGCAGCGCGGCGAACTTGATCTTCTCGTTGCAGCGCAGGCACGGGTTCGGGGTCCGCCCGGCCGCGTACTCGGCGACGAAGTCGTCGATGACGTCCTCGCGGAAGCGCTCCGCGAGGTCCCAGACGTAGAACGGGATGCCGATGACGTCGGCGGCCCGCCAGGCGTCCCGGGAGTCCTCGATGGTGCAGCAGCCGCGGGCGCCCGTCCGGAAGGACTGCGGGTTGGCGGAGAGCGCCAGGTGGACGCCGGTCACCTCGTGACCCGCTTCGACGGCGCGGGCGGCGGCGACGGCGGAGTCGACTCCGCCGGACATCGCCGCGAGCACGCGCAGGCGGCCGGTGGACGGTGTGGTCGGGGCACCCGGGAAGTCAGTCATGGTGACTACAAGAGTACGGGGCCGCCGAACATGCCCGGCCGGGAACGCCCGCCCGGGAACGCCTACCTGCGCACCGACGCCAGCCCGGCGTTGCGCGCCCGCTGGACGACCGGCCCGATGGCCTCCGCCAGTGCCGTCACGTCCTCCCGCACCGAGGTGTGCCCGAGCGAGAAGCGCAGCGAGGCGCGGGCGAGCAGCGGGTCGACGCCCATGGCGAGCAGCACGTGGCTGGGCTGGGGCACCCCGGCCGAGCAGGCGGAGCCGGTGGAGCACTCGATGCCCTGGGCGTCGAGGAGCATCAGCAGCGCGTCGCCCTCGCAGCCGGGGAAGGAGAAGTGGGCGTTGGCGGGCAGCCTGCCGCCGGCCGACGGGTCGCCGTTGAGGACGGCGTCCGGCACGGCGGCGAGCACCTCGGCGACGAGTTCGTCGCGCAGCGCGCCGAGCGTCGCCGCGTGCTCCTCGCGGTGCTTCACGACCGAGACCGCGGCCGCGGCGAAGCCGGCCGCGCCGGGCGCGTCCAGGGTGCCGGAGCGGACGTCGCGTTCCTGGCCGCCGCCGTGCAGCAGCGGGACGGGCGAGGCGCCGCGGGAGAGCAGCAGCGCGCCGATGCCGAACGGGCCGCCGATCTTGTGCCCGGTGACGGTGAGCGCGGTGAGCCCCGACTCGGCGAAGGAGACCGGGACCTGACCGAGCGCCTGCACCGCGTCGGCGTGCATCGGGATGCCGTACTCGCTTGCGACGGCGGCGAGTTCGCGCACCGGCTGGACGGTGCCGACCTCGTTGTTCGCCCACATCACGGTGACCAGGGCGACGGACGCCGGGTCGCGCTCGATCGAGGCGCGCAGCACCTCGGGGTGCACCCGGCCGTACGCGTCGACCGGCAGGTACTCGACGTCGGCGCCCTCGTGCTCGGAGAGCCAGTGCACCGCGTCCAGCACCGCGTGGTGCTCGACCGGGCTGCACAGCACCCGGGTTCGGCCCGGGTCGGCGTCGCGGCGGGCCCAGTACAGGCCCTTGACGGCCAGGTTGTCGGACTCGGTGCCGCCACCGGTGAGGACGATCTCGCTCGGGCGGGCGCCGAGCGAGTCGGCCAGCGACTCGCGGGCCTCCTCGACCACCCGGCGGGCGCGGCGGCCGGCCGCGTGCAGGGCCGAGGCGTTGCCGACCACCCCCAGGTGCGCCGTCATCGCGGCGAACGCCTCGGGCAGCATCGGCGTGGTCGCCGCATGGTCCAGGTATGGCATAACCCCCCGATTGTAGTGGGCCCGCCCGCGGGCCCGTCCCGGTGTGCGCACCTATCGGCCACCCGCGTGCGCACCGATCCGGCCACCTCCGCGCCGGCCCGGGCGGCCGCGGCCAGCGGACGGTGGCGTCCGGTCCCCGTTTGACCCGTTGTGTGCCCGAGCGGTTAGCCTGACGGACACCTCCCGCGGACGGTCCGACGGACGCGTCGCGGGGCACTTCACCATCGGCGCGGAACCATCGGCGCGGACAGGAGCGGGGGCGCCATGTCGCAGTCGGTCGATCGCGCCCTGACGCTGCTCGGGTCGCTCGGCGACGGCCCGGTCACCCTGGAGCAGGCGGCGACCAGCATCGGGGTGCACAAGTCCACGGCGCTGCGGCTGCTGCGCACCCTGGAGGAGCACGGCTTCGCCCAGCGCCTGCCGGACCTGCGCTACCGGGTCGGCGGCCGGGTGCTCTCGCTGGCGCACCGGGCGCTGGAGGAGATCGACGTCCGGCAGGTCGCCGCGCCGTACCTGGCCGCGCTCAACGCGCGCTGCGGGGTCACCGTCCAGCTGGCCGTGCTGCAGGACGGCGAGGTGCTGTACCTGGACGAGGTGGCCGGTGACTGGGCGGCCCCCGGCGCCGGGTGGACGTCCCGGATCGGGCGCCGGGCGCCGGCCGGCGGGACGGCGATCGGCCGGGTGCTGCTGGCCGGGCTGCCGGAGGACGGCACCCCCGAGGAGGAGCTGCCGGCCGAGCTGGCGGCGGTCCGCCGGCGGGGCTGGGCGGCCGAGTCGGCCGAGCACCGGGAGCCGGTGACGTGCGTGGCCGCGCCGGTGGCGGGCAGCGGCGGCCGGACGGTCGCGGCCTGCGCGCTGAGCGCCCCAGCCAGCCGGGTGCCGCCGGCCGAGCTGGCCCGGATGGTGCCGGAGCTGCTCTGCACGGCGGAGGCGATCTCGCTCGCGTACGGCGGCTCGCCTACTCCTCGCTGGTGCGAGAACCGTTGCGGTGCCACGCCCGCGGGGCGCGCCAGCCGTACTTCAGGGCGAGCATCCGCAGCACGAAGGCGGTGAGCGCGGCGGCCGTGCCGGTGAGGCCGGTGAGCCGGTCGGCGCCGATCAGCACCGCGACGAGGGCGGCGCCGACGAGGGCGGGGACGGCGTAGATCTCGCGGTCCCAGCGCAGCAGCGAGGGGATCTCGCCGGCCAGCACGTCGCGGATGACGCCGCCGCCGGCCGCGGTGACCATGCCGAGGGCGACGGCCGCGACGGCGCCGAGGCCGTAGTCGTGGGCCTTGGCGGTGCCGGTGACGCAGAACAGGCCGAGGCCGAGGGCGTCGAGGGTCTGGACGGCCCGGTTGATCCGCTCGACCTCGGGGTGCAGGAAGAACACCACGGACGCGGCCACCAGCGGCGTGACGAAGTAGCCGAAGTTGCTGAAGGCGGCGACCGGCGTCGCGCCGATCACCAGGTCGCGCATCACGCCGCCGCCGAGGGCCGTGACCTCGGCCAGGACACAGATGCCGAAGATGTCCATGTTCTTGCGGACGGCGAGCAGCCCTCCGGAGAGGGCGAAGACGAAGATGCCGGCGAGGTCGAGCGACTGCTGCACGTCGGAGGGGAAGATCTGCGAGGTCACGGGAACAACTATGACCTGTGCGGAACCCTCCCCTCCGCGGGCGGGTGCGGGAACGGCCGGCAGGGGGGGGCGGGCCCCGGCCGGCCGTTCCCCTCGCCCTGCTCGGGACCCCGCTACTCGTTCCCCTCGCCCTGCTCGGGACCCCCGCTAGTCGTTCCCCTCGCCCTGCTCGGGACCCCCGCTAGTCGTTCCCCTCGCCCTGCTCGGGGAAGTGACACGCCACCTGGTGCCCGGTCTTCAGCGCGGTCAGCGGCGGTTCCTGGCTGGCGCAGACGTCCTGCGCCTTCCAGCAGCGGGTGCGGAAGCGGCAGCCGCTGGGCGGGTTGATCGGGGAGGGGACGTCGCCCGTGAGCAGGATCCGCTCGCGGCCGGCGCGCTGGCGGCGGCGCGGGTCGGGGACCGGCACCGCGGACATCAGCGCGTTGGTGTACGGGTGCATCGGGCTGCGGTAGAGCGAGTCCCGGTCGGCGATCTCCACGACCTTGCCGAGGTACATCACGGCGACCCGGTCGGAGACGTGCCGGACCACCGAGAGGTCGTGCGCGATGATCAGGTAGGTCAGGCCGAGCTCCTGCTGGAGGTCGTCCAGCAGGTTGACCACCTGGGCCTGGATGGAGACGTCGAGGGCGGAGACCGGCTCGTCCGCGACGATCATCTTCGGCTTGAGGGCGAGCGCCCGGGCGATGCCGATGCGCTGGCGCTGGCCGCCGGAGAACTCGTGCGGGTAGCGGTTGTAGTGCTCGGGGCTGAGGCCGCACAGCTCCAGCAGCTCCTGGACGGCCTTCTTGAGCCCGCCCGCGGGCACCGCGTTCTGCAGCTTGAACGGGGCGCCGACGATGGTGCCGACCGTGTGCCGCGGGTTCAGCGAGGAGTACGGGTCCTGGAAGATCATCTGGATGTCGCGGCGCAGCGGCCGCATCGCCCCGACGCTCAGGTGGGTGATGTCGGTGCCCTCGAACTCGATCTTCCCACCGGTCGGTTCGTCGAGCCGGGTGACCAGTCGGCCCATGGTCGACTTGCCGCAGCCGGACTCGCCGACGACGCCGAGCGTCTCGCCGGCGTTGACGGTGAAGTCGATGCCGTCGACGGCCCGGACCGCACCGGTCTGGCGCCGCATCAGCCCGCTGCGGATCGGGAAGTGCCGGGTCAGGCCGGTCACCCGGAGCAGCGGCTCGCGGTCGGGGGCGGGGGCCGGCGACGGGATCGGCGCCGTCTGGGTGTCCGTCATCGGTTCTCTCCAGAAAGGTGGTACGAGGCCGGGCTCACAGCCGGGGCGCGATCTCTTCGGCGAAGATGCGGTGCCGCTCGGCGGCCGGCAGGTGGCAGGCCGCGTAGTGCCCGGGCGCGGCCTCGGCCAGCACCGGGAGCTCGCTGCCGGAGCGCCCGTCGGTCAGGGCGGCGTACGGGCAGCGCGGGTGGAAGGCGCAGCCCGTCGGCACGTTGATCAGGCTGGGCGGGGTGCCCTTGACCGGGACGAGCCGGTCCTGCAGCTCCCGGTCCAGGCGCGGCATCGAGCCCAGCAGGCCCCAGGTGTAGGGGTGTTCGGGCGCGTCGAAGAGGGTTTCCGCCGGTCCGCGCTCGACGCACTTGCCGCCGTACATGACCAGGATGTCGTCGGCCAGTTCGGCGACGACCCCGAGGTCGTGGGTGATGATGATGACGGCGGAGCCGAACTCCTCCTGGAGGTCGCGGATGAGGTCCAGGATCTGCGCCTGGACGGTGACGTCCAGGGCGGTGGTGGGCTCGTCGGCGATCAGCAGCGAGGGGTCGTTGACCAGGGCCATGGCGATCATCGCGCGCTGGCGCATGCCGCCGGAGAACTGGTGCGGGTAGTCGTCGACCCGGCGGTCGGGCTGCGGGATGCCGACCCGGTCGAGCATCTCGATCGCGCGGGCCCGGGCCTGCCTCTTGCTGGCCTCGGGGTGGTGCACCCGGTAGGCCTCGACGATCTGCTGCCCCACCGTGTAGTAGGGGTGCATCGCGGTCAGCGGGTCCTGGAAGATCATCGCCAGTTCGCGGCCGCGCAGTTGGCGCACCCGGTCCGGGCCGGCGGCGATCAGGTCCTCGCCGTTGAGCAGGATCTCGCCGCTGATCCGGGCCCGCTTGGAGCGGTGCAGGCCCATGATGCCGAGCGAGGTGACGGACTTGCCGGAGCCGGACTCGCCGACGATGCCGAGGGTGCGCCCCTTGTGCAGGTCGAAGCTGACCCCGTCGACCGAGCGGACCAGGCCGTCGTCGGTGTCGAAGTGGATCCGCAGGTCGCGCACGGACAGGAACGGGTCGCCGGTCGGTGCCGACTGCGGGGCGGCGGCTGCCGTGGTCTTCTGGAGCTCGGTCACGAGAGCCTCACCCGGGGGTCGACGAGGGCGTACAGGAGGTCGACCACGAGGTTGCAGGCGACGATGAAGAAGGCGGCCAGCAGGGTGACGCCGAGGATCTTGGGCAGGTCGTTGTCGGAGATCGCCTGGACGGCGAACTGGCCGACGCCCTGGAGCGAGAAGACCTGCTCGGTGATCAGCGCGCCGCCGAGCAGCAGCCCGAGGTCCATGCCGAAGATGGTGACGATCGGGGTGAGCGCGGCGCGCAGCCCGTGCCGGGTGACGACCTTGCGCTCGGCCAGACCCTTGGCCCGGGCGGTGCGGATGTAGTCCTCGCTCATGGTCTCCAGCATTCCGGCGCGGGTGAGCCGGGCGTAGAGCGCGGAGTAGAGGAAGGCCAGCGAGATCCAGGGGAGGATCAGGTTGCGGGCCCACATCAGCGGGTTGTCGGTGAAGTCGACGTACTGCAGGTTGTCCAGGATCGGCCACTCGTAGCTGAACAGCGTGAGCAGCAGCGCGCCGGTGAAGAAGACCGGCAGCGAGACGCCCGCGAGGGCGACGCCCATGGAGAGCCGGTCGAAGATCGACCGCGGCTTGAGGGCGGAGACGACACCGGTGGCGACGCCGGAGACCAGCCACAGCACGGCCGCGCCGGTGGCGAGCGAGATGGTGACCGGGATCCGCTTGGACAGCTCGGGCCAGACCTCCAGGTGGTTCTTGAAGGAGTAGCCGAAGCAGGGGACGTGGCAGGTGGCCGGTTCCGGCCCGAACTTGTACTCGGCGCCGCTGACGAGGCCCTTGAGGAAGTTCCAGTACTGGGTGTACAGCGGCTGGTCGAGGCCGAGGTTCTGCTTGACCGCCGCGATCGCCTCCGGGGAGGGGTTCTTCCCGATGTACTGGGCGGCCAGTTGGTCGGCCGTCTCGCCGGCGATGCGCGGGAGCAGGAAGAAGATCGCGAAGGTGACGGCGCTGACGACCAGCAGCAGAATCACCGCCGCGAGGATCCTGCGGATGATGTAGGCAAACACAGTTGGGCGGCTCCGGCGGCCCGCCGCCGTCCGGGATCCTCCGGACGGCGGCGGGCGCCGCTGCCTTCACCTGCCTTCAGGGATGCGGAGCCAGGCTCTTACTTGGTGGTGCCGATGTTCAGGTAGTCGTACTCACCCGAGAACGCCGGGGTGGAGGCGATGTTGGTGGCGTTGTCCGGGCGGTACAGGAAGACCTTGAAGTAGGTCAGCGGGACGATGACCGCCTGCTCCATGACCTTCTTGTCGATGTCGCCGTAGATCTTCTCGCGGGCGTTCTTGTCCGGGTTGATCGCGGCGTCGTCGATCATCTTGTTGACGGCCGGGTCGTCCAGCTGGGACAGGTTGCTGTTGCCGGACGGCTTGATCGCGCGGCCGTCGACGACCTGCTGCAGGAAGCCGTAGCCGGTCGGCCAGTCCGCACCCCACTGCATCATCATCAGACCGATGTTGTGGTCCTGGGTGAACTGCGGGGCACCGGCGCTGTCGGTGAGGTACTTGCCCTGCGGGTACTGCTGGATCTCGGCGTTGATGCCGACCTTCTTCAGCGCGGCCTGGATCGAGGTGGCGGCGGCGACCTCGGTGGCGCGCTCGGTGCGGGCCGAGATGACGGTGTTGATGCCGTCCTTGCCGCAGGCCTTCAGGGCGTCCTTGGCCTTGGCCTCGTCACCCTTGTTGTCCTTGGTCTCGTACAGGTTGAAGTCCTGGTGGCCCGGGATGTCCGGCGGGAGCACCGTGTTGGCGATCTGGCCGCGGATCGGGCCGCCCTCGGCGGTCTGGACCGAGACCTTGTCGATCGCGAACTGGACGGCCTTGCGGCAGTCGACGTTGTCGAACGGCGCGACCTTGGAGTTGATCGCCAGGTAGACCAGACGGCCGCCGTAGGCGTTGTCGGTGCTGGCCTTCAGCTTCGGGTTCTGCAGGATCTGCGCCTGGGTCTGCGGGTCGACGCCGCCGCCCACCAGGTCGACCTGGGCGTTGCCGGCCAGCAGGTCCTTGTCGATGGTGGCCTGGTCGATGTTCATCTTGAGCTGGATCTTGTCCGGCAGCTGCTTCCGGATCGGGTCCGTGCTCTTGTCCCAGTTGGTGTTCGGGACCAGGACGGCCTGCTTGCCGTCCTCGTAGGACTCGAACTTGAAGGAGCCCGAGGACACGATGTGCTTGACGTAGTCGGCACCGGTGTCCTTGGCCTGCGGGACCGGAGCGGTCTGCGGGGCGCTCACCAGGTAGTCGAAGTCCGCGAACGGGTGCTTCAGGTGGAAGACGATGGTGGTGTCGTCCGGCGTCTCGATCGACTTCAGGTCGCCGGTCTTGTCCTTGTACGGGCCGGCGTACGGCGTGTCGTTGTCGACCAGCAGGTCGTGGAAGTACGTCGGGCCGTTGGAGTTCACGTCCGGCGCGAAGTTGGAGCGCTCGACGGCGTACTTGACGTCCTTCGAGGTGATCGGGGTGCCGTCGTCGTACTTCAGACCCTTGCGGATCTTGTACGTCCAGCTCAGGCCGTCCGCGCTGGGCGCGCCGAGCGACTCGGCGAGGTCCGGGACGAGCTTGTTGCCCTCCTCGCCGGCGGCCGGGTTGAAGGTGGTGAGCGGACGGGCGTACAGGCGCGAGAAGTTGTAGATGTACGCGTAGTACGTGTTGCCCGGGTCGAGCGAGTCCGGGGTGCCCTTCATCTCGAAGGTGACCGTCCCGCCCTTCTTGTCCGAGGCGTTGACGATGTTCTTGGTGGCCGCGTTGGCTCCGCCGCCACCGGAGGAGGAGGACGAGGAGGAGGAGTCGCCGCTCTTGGAGGAGCTGGAGCAACCGGTGACCACCAGGACCGCGGCGGCGGCCGCCGCGGTCAGGGCGACGGTACGGGACCTACGCATGGGTGAGATCAACCCCTTGAGGATGTGGAGGAGGGAGGGTCCTGACGCAACGTCAGTTGCTCTTGGGATCGAGGGCGTCGCGCAGCCCGTCGCCGAGCAGGTTGAAGGCGAGCACGGTGATGAAGATCGCCAGACCGGGGACCACCATGTACTGGGGGTCCACCTGGTAGTACCGGATCGCGTCCTGGAGCATCCCGCCCCAGGAGGCTTGCGGAGGCTGGATGCCGACACCGAGGAAGCTCAGCCCCGCCTCGAAGAGGATGTTGGTCGGGATCAGCAGGGTCGAGTAGACCAGGATCGGACCGACCAGGTTCGGCAGCAGCTCCTTGAACAGGATGAACGGGCCGCGGGCGCCGAGGCTGCGGGCCGCGTGGACGAACTCCCGCTCGCGCAGCGAGAGCGTCTGTCCGCGCACGATCCGGCCCATGTAGGGCCAGTTGAAGAAGCCGATCACGAAGATCAGCACCAGGATGTGCAGCGGCAGGCCGTGCAGGCCGAACGCGCCGCCCTGGAGCGAGGTCGAGATCGCGATGGCGAACAGCAGCAGCGGGAAGGCGAGGAAGACGTCCATGACGCGGCTGATCAGCGTGTCCACCCAGCCGCCGTAGTAGCCGGCCATGATGCCGAGCACGGTGCCGATGGTGTTGGACAGCACGGTCGCGCCGAAGGCGACCAGCAGGGAGACCCAGGAGCCCTCGATGACGCGGGTGAGCAGGTCACGGCCCTGCAGGGGGTCGACGCCGAGCGGGTGGTCCCAGCTCATGCCGCCCCAGTCGCCGAACGGCAGACCGCCGAGGTCGGCGTCCAGGAGGTCCTGGTGGAGGGCGTCCGGGTCGAGCCCGAACAGCGACTCGATCGGCTTGGCCAGTACGGCGAGGAGGATGAGCAGGATCACCACGACGCCGCCGACGACGGCGGCCTTGTCCCGCTTGAAGCGGGTCCAGGCGATCTGACCGAGGGAGCGGCCCTCGATCTTCTTGGCCGGGCCGGCGGGGGCTGCTGCCTCCGGTTCGTTCCCGGCGGTGGTCACGGATGCGGTCATGGTCAGTTGGTCCCCTCGCCGACGGTGGCCGGCCCACGGGTGCCGGTCGCCGGCTTCGGCGGTGCGGCTGCGGACGTGCGAAAGGTGCTAGCAGGAGCGGGTGTTCGCGGCAGTGCGTCGTGCACAGGCACTGCCACCACGCGGGATGGGCTTCGCGTGGACGAGCGGGTCGGCGTACGCGCTCACCTTTGTGGGGTTCCAATGCGCGGTGCGTTGCGCAGAACTCTCTGCCATGCGACTTGGCTTACGCCAGACCTGACAACCGACAGATGCCCAACTGTGATCTGCTGGCATGCACGTCATCGATCTGCGGCATATCGCTCTTCACACGACTGCAGCAGGCATGTCAAGATGACCGGACGGCCGAATCGGAAATTCGTCCGGAAAGCATCGAAGCCGACTTGACGGACAATCAAGTCGGCTTCGCGGAAATGACTTCGACCGGAGTCGCTGACCGCAGTCGCTCCGGCAATCAGCGCCCGGGGTAGCCCGGCCACGGCTGCTGCGGCTGCCCGTGCCAGCCCGGCCCGGGCGGCTGGGTGCCGTAGCCGTAGCCCGGCGCCTGCTGCGAGTGGTACGCCGGGGGCGGCACCGGCGGGTACGGCCCGGTCGCCGCCGGCGGCCGGCCGCCCTCGCGGTCGTAGAACGGGCGGGCGTTGGCCCGCATCCAGAGCGCCACCGGGTCGTACTCGTCCGCCATCGCCACGGTGGACACCGCCAGCCCCTCCGGGGCCACCGCGATCGCCCGCTGCATCAGCGCGCGCACCGCCTCCACCGCCGGCGGCGAACTCTCGTACAGGTCCAGACCGATCGCCAGGTACGGCTCCCCCACCGCCGGCTGCACCCAGGCCCGGCGCAGCGCGCGCACCGCGCGCACCTCACCCGCCTGGCGCTCCAGCAGCGCGAAGAACGGCTGGGCGTTCACCTGCGGCTCGCTCAGCTTCAGCGGACCGGCCGGCAGCCGGTCCAGGCCCGCCGCGATCCGGCGCAGGTCCGCCCACGGCACGCCCACCCCGCCGCCGGGCGCGTGCGGGTTCAGCCACAGACCCCAGCGCGTCCGGTACAGCGAGGCCGCGATCTCCCGCCCGGAGATGACCTCGTGGGCCCGGGCCCAGCCGGAGGCCGCCAGCTGCTCGGGCGAGGTGACGGCCGGCGCGTAGCCGTGGCCGCTGATCTCCATGTTCCCGTACTGGGCGTCCGGGCTGCCCGGCGTGCCGTGCCAGAGCAGCATCCACACCTGCCCGTCGGCCAGCGCGTGCAGCAGCTGCTCGTACGCGTCGTAGCGCTCCGGCACGACCTCGCGCAGGGCACGCTCCAGCGCGCCCGGATCCGCCCCGGGGCGCCCGGCGGACGCCTGGCCCCAGGGCCCCGGTGCACCGCCCGCTACCGCTCCCGCACTCATGCGCCCACCTCGCCGCGCCTCTTTCCTCAACCCAGCCGGCCCGTCGGCCGTCTGCACGCACCCTATGGCGCGGCACCGGCCACCGCCACGGCGACGTGCCTACGAACGAACGCCGCTCACACCCGCGCGTAGAAAGGCAGTACCCGGGCGAGCAGCCACTCGACCACCGGATCGTCGGCGAGATCGAGCAGTACGAGGTGGACGCCCCCCGGCAGCGGTGCGGTTCCCAGGGCCCGGCCGAGCGCCTCGTTGACCGCGGCCGGGTCGGCCGGGGCCGCCGGATCCAACTGGACGCCCACGAACATCACGGTCGGCTCGCCCTCGATGCTGGCCAGCGCCCGGCGGGCGGTCAACACTCCGGGGAGGAGCGACAGTTCCGCGCGGCAGGCGGCCAGGAAGTGCTCCGGGTCCTCGCCCGGCACCGGCTCGCGCAGCGCCACCCGGCCGCCGGTGGGGGCCAGGGCCTCGCCGGCGGCGTCCCAGCGGTCCTCCCGCGGACCGCGGCGCAGCTCCGCCACGCCCTGCGGCGGCACCGGGATGCCCACCGCGGCCTCCGGGTTGACGGCGATGCCGACGCCCAGCGGCAGGCCGCGGGCGAACTCCCAGGCCGGTGCCACCGCGAACGCCATCCCCGGCGCCTGCTGCAGGAACACCTCCTGCGAGGAGAAGACCGGGACGTACGGGTCACCGGCCAGCTCGACGGTCGGCAGGTCCAGCGACTGCCCCTGCGGGTCGCCGCCGGCCGGCAGCGGGATCCACACCTGGCTGCGGGCCAGCACCTCGATCACCCGGGGCGTCGCACCCGGGTCGCCCAGCGCGGCGGTCAGCACCTGCTCCAGCTCGTTGGCCGGCCACCCGCCGCCCGGCGGCGCCGACTCCGGCCCGCCCCACCCCTGCTGCTGCTCCACCGGGTACCCCATGCGCGCCTGATCCGCCCTCTGCCGCTCGGCCGCCCTGTGCTACGCCGACGCGGAGCAGTTTAGGGCCCGTGTTCGGTATCACGCGGCGTGACCGGGGCCCCTCTCCCGCCCGCGGCCCGGACGTGCCATGATGTGCGCGTTCGACGGCGCAGTGGGCCGCCGGGCCCCACAACTCCATACCGGCCGCTCGAACCCGCGCGGGAGAGCCCGGAGTACCCCCTCAGGTGGTACAGCCGGCGCCGAAGGAGCAAGTCCTCCCCGGAATCTCTCAGGCCCCCCTACCGCACGGGTTAGGCACATCTGGAAAGCGGCGCACGGCCCTGTCGCGCGCCCACCCACGGTGCAAGCCGCCATGCTGTCCTGGATGCTGGAAACAGCTGCGGGCAGGTGGGCGGTGAAGCTCTCAGGTTCGACGACAGATGGGGAGACCCACGCCGCCGCATGCCCGCGCGCAGGGGTCGGTCCCCGAGCGGGCCCGGTTCCGGCGCGTGCACCCCTGAGTGCCCCGACCGAGGAGTTCCTGGCCATGTCGTCCCTCCGCCTGACCGCGCTCGACGCGCTGCACCGCGCCCTCGGCGCGACCATGACCGACTTCGCCGGCTGGGACATGCCGCTGCGCTACGGCAGCGAGCGCGAGGAGCACCTCGCCGTCCGCAACCGCGCCGGTCTGTTCGACCTCTCCCACATGGGCGAGATCACCGTCACCGGCCCGCAGGCCGGCGAGATGCTGGACCACGCGCTGGTCGGCTTCGTCTCCGCGCTGGGCGTGCTGCGCGCCCGCTACACCATGATCTGCGCCGAGGACGGCGGCATCCTGGACGACCTGATCGTCTACCGCCTGCGCGAGGACGCCTTCCTGGTCGTCGCCAACGCCTCCAACGCCCAGCTGGTGCTGGACGAGCTGATCGCCCGCGCCAAGGGCTTCGACGCCGTCGTCACCGACGACCGCGACACCTACGCGCTGATCGCCGTCCAGGGCCCGGAGTCCACCGCGATCCTGGCGAAGACCACCGAGGCCGACCTGCCCGGCCTGAAGTACTACGCGATCCTCCCGGCCCAGGTCGCCGGCCGCGACGTGCTGCTCGCCCGCACCGGCTACACCGGCGAGGACGGCTTCGAGATCTTCTGCAACCCGGGCGACGCCGAGGCCGTCTGGCAGGCGCTGACCGCCGCCGGCGAGGGCCACGGCCTGGTCCCCTGCGGCCTGTCCTGCCGGGACACGCTGCGCCTGGAGGCGGGCATGCCGCTGTACGGGCACGAGCTCTCCACCGACCTGACCCCGTTCGACGCCGGCCTGGGCCGGGTCGTCCGCTTCGACAAGACCACCAACGAGGGCGCCTTCGTCGGCCGCAAGGCCCTGGAGAAGGCCGCCGCCGAGGCCGAGGCCAACCCGCCGCGGGTGCTGGTCGGCCTGGTCTCCGAGGGCAAGCGGGTGCCGCGCGCCGAGTACACCGTGGTCTCCGCCGACGGTGCGCCGATCGGCCGGATCACCTCGGGCGCGCCGTCCCCCACCCTGGGACAGCCGATCGCGATCGCCTACGTGGACGCGGCCCACGCCGCCCCGGGCACCACCGTCGCGGTGGACGTGCGCGGCAAGCACGAGCCGGTCCAGGTCGTGGCGCTGCCGTTCTACAAGCGCGCCCGCTGAACCCCCACTCCCCCGAAGACCCACGTCGAAGCCGTCCGCGCGGCGGCCCGCTTCGTCGTACCCGCTTCCCATCCTGGAGAATGACGCCATGAGCAACCCCCAGCACCTGCAGTACACCGAGGAGCACGAGTGGCTGACCGCCGCCGAGGACGGTGTCTCCACGATCGGCATCACCCAGCACGCCGCCGACGCGCTCGGTGACATCGTCTACGTGCAGCTGCCCGAGGTCGGCGACGAGGTGACCGCCGGCGAGACCTGCGGCGAGCTGGAGTCCACCAAGTCGGTCAGCGACCTGTACTCCCCGGTGACCGGCGAGGTCGTCGAGACCAACCAGGACGTCCTGGACGACAACGGCCTGGTCAACAGCGCCCCCTTCGAGGGCGGCTGGCTGTTCAAGGTGCGCGTCGCGTCCACCGGCAAGCTGCTCACCGCGGACGAGTACAACGCCTTCATCAAGGCCTGACCCGCTCGTGACCGGGCGGGCCGCAGCGCGGCGGCCCGCCCGCGCCGACCACCCGTCGCCCGCCACCCTTCCGAGGGCGCGCTCCGCACGGCACCCCTGATCCTCCTCCACCGGGAAGACCACACCATGACGGTTCTCAACCAGTCCCTGCACTCCCTCGACCCGGAGATCGCCGCCGCGGTCGACGCCGAGCTGCACCGCCAGCAGACCACGCTGGAGATGATCGCCTCCGAGAACTTCGCCCCGGTGGCGGTCATGGAGGCCCAGGGCTCGGTGCTCACCAACAAGTACGCCGAGGGCTACCCCGGCCGCCGCTACTACGGCGGTTGCGAGCACGTCGACGTGGTCGAGCAGATCGCGATCGACCGGATCAAGGCCCTGTTCGGCGCCGAGCACGCCAACGTCCAGCCGCACTCGGGCGCGCAGGCCAACGCCGCCGCGATGTTCGCGCTGATCCAGCCGGGCGACACCATCCTGGGCCTGAGCCTGGCCCACGGCGGTCACCTGACCCACGGCATGAAGATCAACTTCTCCGGCAAGCTCTACAACGTGGCCGCGTACCACGTGGACGAGAAGACCGGCCAGGTCGACATGGCCGAGGTCGAGCGCCTCGCCAAGGAGCACCAGCCGAAGCTGATCATCGCCGGCTGGTCCGCCTACCCGCGCCAGCTCGACTTCGCCGAGTTCCGCCGGATCGCCGACGCCGTCGGCGCCCTGCTCATGGTGGACATGGCGCACTTCGCCGGCCTGGTGGCCGCCGGGCTGCACCCCAACCCGGTGCCCTACGCGGACGTGGTCACCACCACCACCCACAAGACCCTGGGCGGCCCGCGCGGCGGCGTCATCCTGTCCAAGGCCGAGTGGGCCAAGAAGATCAACTCCGCGGTCTTCCCCGGCCAGCAGGGCGGCCCGCTGGAGCACGTGATCGCCGGCAAGGCCGTCGCCTTCAAGGTCGCCGCGTCCGAGGAGTTCAAGGAGCGCCAGCAGCGCACCCTGGACGGCGCCCGGATCCTCGCCGAGCGCCTGCTCCAGGCCGACGTCGCCGAGGCCGGCGCCTCGGTGCTGTCCGGCGGCACCGAGGTCCACCTCGTCCTGGTCGACCTGCGCAACAGCCAGCTCGACGGCCAGCAGGCCGAGGACCGGCTGCACGAGGTCGGCATCACGGTCAACCGCAACGCCATCCCGAACGACCCGCGCCCGCCGATGGTTACCTCCGGCCTGCGCATCGGCACCCCGGCCCTCGCCACCCGCGGCTTCCAGGCCGAGGACTTCCGCGAGGTCGCCGACATCATCGCCGAGGCGCTCAAGCCCGCCTTCGACGAGACCGTCGCCGCCGCGCTCAAGGCCCGCGTCACCGCGCTGGCCGAGAAGTACCCGCTGTACCCGAACCTCTGATCACTCCGGTGATCGCCCGGGCGGGGTGACCGGCCTCACCCCGCCACGGCACCTGGGACCCCGGGGCACCGCGCACACTGGTAGGTGCGCGCGGTGCCCCGACCCGTGTCGTCCCCCGCCCGCCCGTACTTCCACGAGACCAGACAAGGACGTCCCCCGTGGCCATCAGCGTCTTCGACCTCTTCTCCATCGGCATCGGCCCGTCGAGTTCCCACACCGTCGGCCCGATGCGCGCGGCCCGGATGTTCGCCCGCCGCCTGCGGTCCGAGGGCATGCTGGACGGGGTGACGAGCGTGCGTGCCGAGCTGTACGGCTCGCTGGGCGCCACCGGCCACGGACACGGCACGCCGAAGGCCGTCCTGCTGGGCCTGGAGAACAACTCCCCCCGCACGGTCGACGTCGACCAGGCGGACAAGGACGTCGAGCGGATCACCGCCGAGAAGCGGATCAACCTGCTCGGCGACCACCCGATCGACTTCGACCCCGACACCCAGCTCGTGCTGCACCGCCGCCGCTCGCTGCCCTACCACGCCAACGGCATGACCCTCTGGGCCTTCGCGGCGGACGGCACCACCCTGCTGGAGAAGACCTACTACTCGGTCGGCGGCGGCTTCGTCGTCGACGAGGACGCCATCGGCGCGGAGCGGGTCAAGCCCGACGACACCGCGCTGCGCTACCCCTTCCGCACCGGCGAGGAGCTGCTGCGGCTCACCCGGGAGACCGGGCTGTCGATCTCCGGCCTGATGCTGGAGAACGAGAAGGCCTGGCGCTCCGAGGAGGAGATCCGGACCGGCCTGCTGGAGATCTGGCAGGTCATGCAGGAGTGCGTGCGGGCCGGCATGTCCCGCGAGGGCATCCTGCCCGGCGGCCTCAAGGTCCGCCGCCGGGCCGCCGCGGCCGCCCGGGCGCTGCGCGCCGAGGGCATCGGGCCGGCCAACGCGATGGAGTGGGTGACCCTCTACGCGATGGCGGTCAACGAGGAGAACGCCTCCGGCCGCCGGGTCGTCACCGCGCCGACCAACGGCGCGGCCGGGATCATCCCCGCCGTCCTGCACTACTACCTGAACTTCATCCCGGGCGCCGACGAGGACGGCATCGTCCGCTTCCTCCTCGCGGCCGGTGCCATCGGCATGCTGTTCAAGGAGAACGCCTCCATCTCCGGTGCCGAGGTCGGCTGCCAGGGCGAGGTCGGCTCCGCCTGCTCGATGGCCGCCGGCGGCCTCGCCGAGGTCCTCGGCGGCACCCCCGAGCAGGTCGAGAACGCCGCCGAGATCGGCATCGAGCACAACCTCGGCCTCACCTGCGACCCGGTCGGCGGCCTGGTCCAGATCCCCTGCATCGAGCGCAACGGCATGGCCTCGGTCAAGGCCGTCACCGCGGCCCGGATGGCGCTGCGCGGCGACGGCCGCCACCACGTCTCGCTCGACAAGGCGATCAAGACCATGAAGGAGACCGGCGCCGACATGAAGATCAAGTACAAGGAGACCTCGCGCGGCGGCCTCGCCGTCAACGTCATCGAGTGCTGAGCGGCTTACCACCGCAGCGCCGAGCCCCCGGACGGGAACCGTCCGGGGGCTCGGGCGTTCCGGGGGCTCCCTCGCCCTCTCTCTTGCCAGAGTCTCTCGTGGGCTCCTCGTGGGCTCCTCGTGGGCTCCTCGTGGGCCGCTCACGGGTGTCTCGCCGGTTCTCGCGGGCCTCTGGTGCGCTGCCGGAAATACCGCCGTACCGCTGGCCGGCCGAGGACAACTGGGCCATAATCTGCGCGAGTTGGTTCACCACCGGGGGGAGTGGATGACCTACCAGCCGTACCACGCCGCCGCGCAGGCCACCGCGACCGCACCGGCCACCACAGCCGCGCAAGCCGCCACAGCCACGCAGGGGCCGCCCGGCCACGCAGGGGCCGCCCGGCCACGCCTTCTCCGAGGCCACCAGACTGCTGTCCGCCGGGGTGTACCTGGCCCCGGAGCTGCGCCGGCGCGTCGTCTCCGAACTGGTCGAGCACGAGGAGCGCTCCGTCCCGCCTTCGCTGGGCTTCGACCTCGTCACCGTCCTCGCCCACGCGCTCCGGGCCCGGGCGCTGGAGTTCCGCACCGGCGCCGTCCTGGCGGCCGTCTGGGCCGGCTTCTTCGTCACCGCCTACCTGCCGCTGCTCACCCACCCGCCGTCCTCCGGCTACGGCTCCTCCCGCCCGTACCGCGTCGTCGGCGACTCCTCCGCGGGCAACACCTTCGACGACCTCACCCGGTACGCGACGCCCTACCTGGCGAACACCGCCCTGCTGTACGCCCTCGCCTGCCTGCTGTCCTGGTACGCCAAGTCCCCGGACGTCCGCGAGGACGCCCTGTACGCGCCCGCCGCCCCCGCCGTCGCCCGGCCCGCCGCCCGGCGCCCCGCCAACGGGCTGCTGTCGCTGGCCGCCGGCGTCGCCCACGCCCTCTACTGGGTGGTGGCCCTGCTCGCGCTGCGGGACTCCCACCTCCTCGGCGTGCTCTTCCCGCTGGCGCTCGCCGCCACCGTCTGGGTGCACCGGCTGCTCGTCGCCGGCACCGTGCGCCGGGAGCTCAACCGCGAGGACTTCCTCCGGCTCCGGCCACGACAACTACCCGCCGGACCGCGCTACGCCCGGATCGGCGCCGCGATCGGCGCCGAGCAGTACTCGCCGCTCGTCGTCTACGACCCCGCCGACCCGTTCCTCGGCGCGGGGACCCCGTACCAGCCCTGGTCGTTCGTCCTGGAGCTGAAGCGCCGCAGGACCGGGCCCGCCGCCGCCCCGACCGCTCCCGCCACGGCCGCTCCCGCCCCGACCGCTGCCGCCGCGGCCTCCCCGGCCGGGGAGCTCACCGCCCGCGCCGTCCTCGACCTGATCGTCCCGCGGCTGCTCGCCCTGCGGCAGGCCGCCGCCTCGACCAGCCTGGACCGGCTGCGGGACATGGAGGTCCAGGAACTGGTCTTCCTGCCGTACGGCCCGCGCCGCGCCGACGTCCCGCGCGACCAGGAGACCGTCGCCCGGCACCTGGCCGCGGCGGTCGACGAGGGCGCCGAACGGCGCCGGCACTTCCTTCGGGTGCGGGTCGGCGCCTGGGACGAACAGGTCGTGCTGTCCGTCCTGCTCCGGGTGCACACCCAGGGCCGGCTGCTGGTGCTGGAGGTCGTGCCGCACGTCCTCGGCCCCGTCCGCCGCGACTACGAGCTGCTCGCCGACGCGGCCGCCCTGCGCGGCACCCGGCTGAACGGCGGACGCCCCGCCGTGTCGGCGTTCACCGCGGGGCCCGCCGCACTGCGCGCGCTCCGGCACCCGGGCGGCGCGGCCGGCGGGGACGGCGAGGCCGTGGTGGCCGCCCGGCCGGTCGTCTCCGTGCGTGAGCTCGCCGCCGAGCCGACGGTCTCGCTCTTCCAGGAACTGGACGTCAACCGGTACGTGAAGACCATCGAGGAACGGATCATCGACGGCGTCCGCGAGGCACTGCACTCCGAGGGCTACGAGACCGGACGCTTCGAACAGACCGTCGTCCAGGTCCTGGACGGCGGGATCCACATCGGGTCGATGAGCGGCGGCGCGGTCGCCTCCGGCCCCGGCGCCACCGCCCGGCACAGCCCCACGCCCGAGGCACCGCACGGGGAGAAGACCGCGTGACGCGTGGACAGCGTGACGAGGGAACGGCTTGACGAGTGGACGGCTTGACGAGGGAGCGGGGAGACTGGCGATGAACGGTGGAACGGACGGGGGACAGCCCGGGCAGGCCGAGCAGGGCGGGGTGAGCGGCGGGGTGTCGATCGGGCACCTGTCCGGCGGGGCCGTCGCGGCCGGCGACCGGGCGAGTGCGGAGGACCGGTCCCAGCACTCCGGAGCGGCCGCACCCGCAGCCGGGCCTCCGGCGGGCGTGGAGGTGCCGACCGCGGTCCCCGGCGGGATCGCGGTCGGCGCGATGAGCGGCGGCGCGGTCGCCTCCGGCCCCGGCGCGCGGGCCGTCGACTCCTCCGTCCACCTCGACCCGCAGACCCGCCTGCTGCTCACCTCCGTCCGGCAACTGAGCGCCCAACTCCCCCTGCTCGCACGGGCCGAGGGCGACGGCGTGGACGAAGTGGCACACGAGCTCGACGCCGTCCGCACGGCCGTCGAGGAGACGGGCACCGCCCCCCGCACCCGCCTGGAACGGCTGCGGGACCTCCTTCGGGGCTCGGCCACCGTGGTGTCCGGCCTCGCCTCGGCGCTCGCCGTCGTGCAGGCGATCGAGGGACTGCTGGGCTGAACCGGGACGAGGGACGACGGGGGGAGCGGGCGTGGGGATCCACTGGGACGCGGACCGGCAGCAGTGGGTGACGGTGCCCGACGGGGGTGCGCCATCGCCACCGCCACCACCACCACCGCCACTGCCTCCGCAGGCGCCGGCCGAGCCTCCCCCGCTGACGACGTCCGGGCCTTCGAAGTCGCCGACCGTGCCGAAGCCGCCGAAACGCCGTCCGCGCGCCGAGGGCGGCGGGCCCCCGGGGCTGCGGAAGCGGCGGACGATCGTGCTGGCGGCCGTCCTCGGGGTGCTGATCGGAGCGCTCGGGGGCGGCGCCGGGTACCTGTTGACGCGGCACGAGGGTTCGGGCGCGGCTGCCGGGCCGGGCTCGGCCACGACCGCGGCACCGGCGGCGCCCGCCCCGTCCACGCCCTCCCCGTCGGCAGCCTCCCCGTCGGCGGCCTCCCCGTCGGCGGCGCCGACCGACCCGGCCACCGCCACACCAGCTCCCACGCCGACCCCCACCGGACCGCAGCTCAGACTCGTCCAGGACCCGGCGGGCTTCGACCTCCTCGTACCGGACGGCTGGAAGCGGCGCACGAAGGACCCCTCGGTCTTCTACGACTCCCCCGACGGCACCGGCCTGATCCAGGTGTTCCCGATGGGCGAGTTCACCCCGTACGACCGGGCCGTGGCCACCGACGCCGACCTCGCCCGGAACCCGTCCGGCTTCCCGGGCTACCACCGGATCCGGCTGGAGCAGACGCCCGGCGGCGGGGCCGAACTCGAGTACGCCTACAACCTGGGCGGCGGAGTGCGCCGCGTGGTCGACCACATCCTGGTCGGCCCGGACGGGCAGGCCCACGCCCTGCTGGTGGCCGGGCCTGAGGCGAGCTGGCCCAGCCCCTCCGGGGACCTCCTACACTCCGTGGTCGGCTCCTTCTGCCTCACGGGGCACTGCCCGTCGGGCTGACTCCCACCGCCGTCAGGTGCCCGAAGAAGGCCCTGATATCGGCGATCACCAGGTCCGGCTCCTCCACCGCAGCGAAGTGGCCGCCCCGGTCCGGCCCCGTCCAGCGCGTCCGGTCGAGGCGGTGGAGGCCGTGGAGGCGGTGGAGGCGGTGGAGGCGGTGGAGCGGGTCCCCCGGAACGGCGTCCGGAACGGCGATGCGAAACGGGTGGGTGCCCGCGGACACGCCCCCGAGTCCCGGCGCCGCCGAAAACTATGTAGACCGGTCGACATATTCCCCCTCAGCCACCCCAGGCCCACCATGCGGCACCACGCCCCGCCCCACACGTAGACGGCCTACACATCACCCTCGCAGCGCAGGAAGTCGGCCGGCCCGACTTCCTGCGCACCGAACCCGCCGCCCGGGAGCTTTTCTCTAGACCGGTCTACATATTCCTCCCACCAAGCCGCCGGGCAACCGCACGGAAAGTCGACCTGACCGACTTCCCGCACAGGACGGCCGGGCCAAGACGCCGAGACCACAGACCCAGGCGCCGGCGCGCCCGACGCCTCGACGAGACATCGGCACACGCCGACAGCGCCAGAAGTCGGCCCGCCCGACTTCCTGCGCACCGCCCTTCCGCCCAGACGGTCCTCTCTAGACCGGTCTACATATTCCCCCCACCCTCCCACCAAGCCGCCAGGCGGCCACACGGGAAGTCGACCCGGCCGACTTCCCATGCAGAGCGGGCGGGCCACGACCTCACGGACGCCGGGGCCATGGGCCCAGGCGCCGGCACGCCCGATGCCTCGGCCGACGACGCGGCCGAGGCCCGTCGGCGCGCGCCGACCGTGCAGGAAGTCGGCCGGGCCGACTTCCTGTGCGGCGCCGCGACCTGCCGCACAAGGCCCCACCCCACATGTAGACCGGTCTGCATATTTCACCCCTGGCGTGCACGGGAAGTCGGCTGGGCCGACTTGCCGTGCACGTCGATCTCCGCTGGCGGCAGTCTTTCTCTAGACCGGTCTACATATTCTTTCCGCCCTGCCCGCCTGAGCCGACAGGCGGCCGCATGGGAAGTCGATCAGTCCGACTTCCCATGCTGGGGCCTCACGGGCGGGGCGGGGTCACGGCCGGGGGCGCGCCGGGACCGGCGGCGGAGGCGGGGAGGAGGTCACGGCCAGGCGCGCGCCAGCGGCGGGAGGCGGTCAGGTGGTGGGTGAGCGGTCGGGGCTGCGCCGGCGGCCGGAGGTGGGGAGGGTGAGGACGGTGATGGCGACGGCGAGGATGGCGAGGCCGGCCCAGGAGGCGGCGGGGAGGCGTTCGCCGAGCGCGACGACGCCGAGGAGCGCGGCGACCGCGGGTTCGGCGAGGGTGAGGGTGGTGGCGGTCCGGGCGGAGGTGTGGCGCAGGCCGTGACCGAAGAGCCGGTAGGCGAGGAAGGTGGTGACGACGCCGAGGTGGAGCACCACCGCCGCACCCCGAGCCGTGGCGAGCCACCCCAGGTCACCGAGCAGCAGCACCGGCAGGACCAGCAGCGCCGCCCCGCCGAACATCGCCCCCATCACACCGGCGGACGGGTGGCCGCGGGTGATGAGCTCGCTGCCGACGAGCGAGTAGGCGGCGTAGGAGAGCCCGGCGAGTGCGGCCAGCAGCACGCCGACGAGGTCCACGGTCGTTGCGCCGCCGTCGAGTTGGGGCCCGAGGACGAGGACGGCGCAGCCCAGGACGGCGGTGGCCGTGGCGCCGGCCCAGCGGCCGCTCGGCCGCCCCTGCCGGGCGAGCCAGCCGAGGAGGCCCGCGAAGACGGGTGCGCTGCCGAGGGCGATCACGGTGGCCACGGCGACGCCGGTCCGGGTCACCGCCGGGTAGAAGCCGACCGGGTACCCGACGACGGCCACCGCACCGAGCGCGAGCAGCCGGCGTTCGCGGCGGTCGCACGCCCGGGGCAGGTTCCTGGCGCTGCGAGTGGAGAGGAGGAGCAGCAGTCCGCCGAGGACGAGCGCGGCGGCGCCGATGCCGACCGCCGAGGCGCCCGCGGGGGCCAGCGAGGCGGCGGTGCCGGTGGTGCCCCAGATCAGGGCGGCGGTCAGGATCGGCAGCGGCCCGTCGAGGGGCCGGTTCCGGCGGGTGGCGCCGGTGCGGGAGGTGCGGGAGGTGCGGGAGGTGCGGGAGGTGCGGGAGGTGCGGGAAACGAGGCGCGCGGGAGCGCTGGTGCGGTTCGGCACGATCGTGAACTTCCGTCGTCGGAATCCGTCAGGAGGAGTCGGATGCGGAACGGGCGCACGTCGTCGACCCGGCGCCGGCGGAGGCCGGGCACGGGGTTTCGTCGGGCTGGGACCACCAGCGCGGGCGCCCGCTCAGGCGGACAGCGGTGGCAGCGAGACGCGCCAGTACGGGTTCACGGGCCCGATGCTACCCAGTCGACGGTCGCCGGGCGGCAGGAGTGGGTCGATCATGAATATTCACAGGTAACAGCGTTAACCTATGCAAAATCCAAAGGTGAACTAGGTTACAAACCTTGTAATCCAAGACGCCCGGTTTGCCCACATGCTGAGATCCGTGCGATAGTCAGGGCATCGAACTTCGACTGGCCCGACCTGGCGCAGTCGACGCCCATCGCGCGGCACGCACCCCCTTGGCCGGCGCGATGACTTGCAGGGGCCCCCACACGCCGGACCACGGCGACGCAGGGGGCCCCGCGTGTTTTCCGGCTCGAGCGCTCCGCCCCACGCGCCCTCGCGCAGCCCCCGCACGCCCGTCCGGCCGTGCCGGACACGGGACCAGGACCAGGACCGGCTCAGTGCCGCTCGCGGACCTTCAGCTCGAACCAGACGCCCTTGCCACGCGGCAGCAGGTCGGCGCCCCAGCGGTCGGCGAGGTCGTCGATGACTCGTAGCCCCCGCCCCCGCTCGTTCACCGGCCGCGGCTCGGCGAGGATCATGCAGGGCAGGGCCCGGGAGGAGTCGCGGACCTCGACGCGCAGCCAGCCCGGCTTGCGGCTGACCTGGAGGCCGATGGTGCGGCCGGCGGCGTGCCGGACGGCGTTGGAGACGAGTTCGCTGGTGAGTAACTCACCGGCTTCCAGGTGCTGGTGGAGGTCCCAGGCCTCCAGGGCCGAGAGCACCAGCCGGCGGGCCACCGGGCCGGACTCGGGCCGGGACGGCAGCCGCACCTCGTTCGGCGCGGACGGGTCGCACAGCCTGCCGCAGTACATCTCCTCGAGCTCCTCGGAGCTGAGCCGCTCGAGTGCCGCCAGCGCGCCCTGGACATCGATCCACGACGTCTCGGCGACCAAGCCGGCCCCGGGAACCGATGACTGATCTGTTTCGCCCCAACCCGCCATGCGGTCCATCATTGCGGAACGCAAGCAGCCGCGTACGGACAATGAGCAAACGATCTCCCCCGCGTCGGCATATGCCGGGTGCAAGCCGACGGCCGGACGGGGGGCGCCGCACCGCCGGGAGGAGACCCGCGGCCCCTGGCCGCCCCGGCCGCCCCGGGCCGGTGGAGCGGGCGACCCGGGCCGCTCGCGCGTCAAGCCCGGGTTGCCACGAACGCACTCCGGCCAGGCAGTTCCGACCGGGACGTTGCCCACCGGCGGGTTCCTGCCGGCGCTGCTACCAGGCGCTCCAGGCGAGGTTCCAGCCGCTCAGGCCGTTCGCCGGGTCGAGCGTCTCCTTCTTGGTGGAGTTCTTGACGATCACCACGTCGCCGACGATCGAGCTGTCGTAGAACTTGCCCATCGACGTGGAGTCCCCGCCGCCCTTGACGTCCTTGAGGCCGACGCAGCCGTGGCTGACGTTGTCCTCGCCGAAGGCGTCGCTCCAGTAGTTGCCGTGCACGTAGGTGCCGGAGGTGGTCAGCCGCATGGAGTGCGGGACCTGGAGGTCGTAGGGGGCGCCGGTCATGCCGGGGAGGGTGCTGGACTGCATCCGCACCACGCCCTCCTTGGCCATGACGACCATGGTCCCGTTCCAGGTGGGGTGGTCGGGCGAGCCGGAGGTGATGTCGATCCGGGACGGCTGGCCGTCGCCGTGGTCGACGGTCATCGTGTGCGCGGCGGCGTCAACCGTCGAGACCTGGGATCGCCCGATCGTGAAGGGCTCGTCCCGGTCGGTGCCGTACACCCCGGGGGCGATCTCGACGTTCTTGAGCCGGTAGTGCACGACCACCTTGGTGCCGGGCTTCCAGTACTTCTCGGGGCGGAAGTCCAGTCGGCGGTCGTCGAACCAGTGGCCCTTCACCTCGGTGCCGTTGTCGGTCTCGAAGGTGATGCCCTTGGCGACGTCGGCCTTGTTCTTGACGTCCTTGCTGAAGTCCACCGAGACGATCATGCCGACGCCGTACGTCGCGTTGTCGTCGACGTTGTCGGAGGCCTTGGCGAGGGCCGTCGGCGTCAGCGTGGTGAAGCTGCTGTCCGCGGTGGCGACCGCGCCGTCGGTGTCCGCGGCCATCGCGCTCACCTGGTAGGCGGTGCCGACCGCCAGGGCGGCCGACGGGGTCCAGCTGGAGCCGTCGGCGGCGATGGTGCCGGGCACCTCCTTGCCGGACTTGTCGCTGACCTTGACGGTGGTGAGCTTGCCGCCGGTCGCCCCGATCTTCAGCGCGTTCGGCGCGACGTCCACCGAGCCGGCCTTGGGCTGGATGTCCACCACGGCCCTGGACACCTTCGGCACGGTGCTGGTGGGCGCCGCCGCGGACGGGGAGGCGGCCGCGCCGGCCCCCAGGTCGGCCTTGGCCGCGCTGCCCGCGGCGTTCCCGCCGCCCCCGCCGCCGCACGCGGCCGTCAGGGCCATCGCCCCGCCGACCAGACCGACGGCGGCCACCCTGCGCATTCTGCGTATCGACCTCAACGTCGATCCCTCCCTCTGAAACCCCGCGATGAAGACCCCGCACCCGGAGCCACGGCCCGGGAGACCCCGGAGCCACCGGCCCCGGAGACCCCGGGCCGGAAGGCCCCGAGCCTGACACCCCGTACGCACGGCGGAAGCCGCGCGAACACGACGGACCTGACCACTACACGCACCGGCCACCGGAAAGGTTGCGCCATCCGGGGGCCGGTGCGCCCCGGGAACGCGAGCGGCCCGACCCCAACGGGTGAGGATCGGGCCGCTCGTCCGAACTGTGCTGACGAACCGGGACTACCCGGCCCGCCGGCGGGCAGGAGTTACCAGTTCGCCCAGCTGACGTTCCAGCCGCCCAGCCCGTTGGAGGGCGAGACGGTCTTCTCCTTGGTGTTCACGATCTTGACGACGTCGCCGACCATCGAGTCGTTGAAGAACTTGCCCGCGACGGAGGCGTCGCTGCCGCCCTTCTCGTCCGCCATCGAGACGCAGCCGTGGCTGGCGTTGGTCTTGCCGAACGGGTTGGCCCAGTAGTTGCCGTGCACGAAGGTGCCGGAGGTGGTCAGCCGCATGGCGTGCGGGACGTCCTGGATGTCGTACTCGCCGCCGAGACCGACGGTCTGCGAGTTCATCCGGGTGACCTTCTCCTTGGACATGATCACCATCGTCCCGCCCCAGGACGGCGTGGCGTCCGCGCCCAGGGTGACCGGGACGGTGGTGGACTTGCCGTCCCGCTCCACGGTCATCTGGTGCGACTTGGCGTCCGCGGTGGAGATCTGGGAGCGGCCGATGGTGAACGGCTCGTCCTTGTCCACGTCGCCGTAGACGCCCGGGGCGACCTCGACGCTCTTCAGCCGGTACTTGATGGTGACCTTGGTGCCCGGCTTCCAGTACTCGGCCGGACGGAAGTCCAGCCGGTTGTCGCCGAACCAGTGGCCCTTCACCTCGGTGCCGTTGTTGGTCTCGAACGTGATGCCCTTGAGGACGGCGTCCTTGTTCTTCACGTTCTTGCTGAAGTTCACCGAGACGATCATGCCGACGCCGTAGGTGGAGCCGTCGCTGATGTTGTCGTTGGTGGAGACCTTCTTGTCCGGCGTCAGCGTGGTGAACGAGGTGGTGGACGCGGCCACCAGGCCCTCGGCGTCCTTGGCCTGCGCGTTCACCTTGTACGCCATGCCGACGGCGAGCGTCGCGGCGGGCTTCCAGCCGGTGCCGTCCGGGGTGATCGCGCCCTCGACCGGCTTGCCGTTCTTGTCGGTCACCTCGACCGTGGTGAGCTTTCCGTTCGAGACGGAGACCTGCAGGGCGTTGCTCGGGGCGACGTCCTGGGCACCGTCCTTCGGCTCCACGGCGAGCACCGCGGCCGAGGTCTTGGGCTCCGCGGAGGAGCCGGCCGGCGCCGCCGTCCCGTTCGCGCCCGCGGTCGCCGCGGGCGCGGCGTTGTCGCCGCCGCCCCCCGAACCGCCCGAGCCGCCCTTGTCGTCGTTGCAGGCCGCGGTGAGCAGCAGCACCCCGCCCATGACCAGCGCCATCGCCCCCCTGCGCCCGTAGCGGCTGGCGGTGCGTATCGCGGCGTCGGCCGTCTTACCCGTCTTCACGGTTTCTCCCCTCCCGGTGTCCACTCTCTTGACGCGCTGAGTGCCCCCATGAGTTGCACCGGACGCCGATCTTTCGCACCGGTGTGCGGTGCGCCGGAGCAGGATAGCCGGGCCGTATGAGGGAATCCCGAGCGGAGGTGGGTGGAGACGCGGTGAACCGGCGGTGACGATCGTCCGAAGCCACCGGCACGGCGCCGTGCCCGGCCGCGGCACCCGGGCGCCCGCAGGCCCACAAGCCCGCAGGCCCGACAGCCGGACCACCGAGGGCGCCACCGGGCGGACACGCGCATCCCGACCGCCATCCGCCGGTAAGCCGCCGTTCAGCTGCTTCCGATCAGCGCAATCCGGGAAAGAGGAAGTGCACGGGGTCCGGGACACCCCGCCAGGGAGGGTACGGCCATGGCGTCAGGGCAGGAGCTGGAAGCCGGTGCGCGGCCGTCCGGCGGGGTCGCCGCCGAACCACCGTGGCCCGGCAGCTGGCAGCCGCTCGGCGCCCGCCACCGCACCGACCACCTCGGCCGCCGCGGCACCAACTTCGCGCTCTGGGCGGCCGGCGCCGAGGCGGTCGACCTCTGCCTGTTCGACGAGGAGGGCCGGGAGAGCCGCCACCGCCTGGCCGAGCAGGACTTCCAGATCTGGCACGGCTTCCTGCCCGGCGTGCTCCCCGGCGCCCGGTACGGCTTCCGCGTGCACGGCCGGTGGGACCCGTGGACGGGCGCCCGCTGGAACCCGGCCAAGCTGCTGCTCGACCCGTACGCCCGCGCCGTCGACGGCTGTTACACCAGTCACGACGCGGTCTGCGCGGCGGTGCGCAACTGGCCCGAGCGGGACGTCGCCGACACCGTCCGGGACAACCGCGACTCGGCCCGCTACGTGCCCAGATCCGTGGTCGTCCACGACGACGACGACTGGTACGACGACCACCGCCCCAAGACGCCCTGGGCCGAGACGGTGCTCTACGAGCTGCACGTGCGCGGCTTCACCATGCGCCACCCCGACGTCCCGCCGCAGCTGCGCGGCACCTACGCGGGCCTGGCCCACCCCGCCGCGATCGCCCACCTGACCGGACTCGGCGTGACGGCCGTCGAGCTGCTGCCGGTGCACCAGTTCGCCAGCGAGGACCACCTGCAGTCCCGCGGCCTGGTCAACTACTGGGGTTACAACACGGTCGGCTACTTCGCCCCGCACGCCGGCTACTCCGCCTCGGGCTCGCGCGGCGGCCAGGTCGGCGAGTTCAAGCGGATGGTGCGCGCGCTGCACGCCGCCGGGATCGAGGTGATCCTCGACGTGGTGTTCAACCACACCGCCGAGGGCGCCGAGCTCGGCCCGACGCTCTCGCTGCGCGGCATCGACAACGCCGCCTACTACCGGACGGCCCCGCACCGGCCGCGCGGCTACGCCGACTACACCGGCTGCGGCAACACCCTGGACACCCGCCGACCGCAGGTGGTCCGGCTGGTCACCGACTCGCTGCGGTACTGGGTCACCGAGATGGGCGTGGACGGCTTCCGCTTCGACCTGGCGGCGGCCCTCGTCCGCGGCACCGACGGGGTGGACATGGACCACCCGTTCCTCGCCGCCGTCTCCCAGGACCCGTTGCTCAGCCGGGTGAAGCTGATCGCCGAGCCGTGGGACGTCGGCCCGGGCGGGTACCAGGTCGGCGGTTTCCCGCCGCTGTGGGCCGAGTGGAACGACAAGTACCGGGACACCGTCCGGGACTTCTGGCGCGGCGCCCGCCCGGACGTGCGCGAGCTGGGCTACCGGCTGTCCGGCTCCTCCGACCTCTACCAGCGCGGCGGGCGCCGCCCGTACGCCTCCGTCAACTACGTGACCGCGCACGACGGCTTCACCCTGCGGGACCTGGTCAGCTACGACCGCAAGCACAACGAGGCCAACGGCGAGGCCAACCGGGACGGCACCGACGACAACCGCTCCTGGAACCACGGCGCCGAGGGCGAGACCACCGATCCCGAGGTCAACGCCCTGCGGCTGCGCCAGTTGCGCAACCTGATGGCCACCCTGCTGCTCTCCACCGGCGTCCCGATGATCACGGCGGGGGACGAGCTGGGCCGCACCCAGGGCGGCAACAACAACGCCTACTGCCAGGACAACCCGACGAGCTGGCTGGACTGGTCGCTGCTCGCCGAGGACGCCGATCCCGGCTGGCGGGAGCTGTGCGGGCTGACGGCCCGGCTGATCCGGCTCCGCCGGGCCCACCCCGTCCTGCGGCAGCGGGCGTTCTTCTCCGGCCGGGCCACCGCCCCGGGCGGCCAGCCCGACCTCGCCTGGTTCACCCCGCTCGGCAAGGAGATGACCGAGGCCGACTGGTTCTCCCCGACGGCCTGCCTGGGCATGCTGCTGTCCGGCGCCGCGATGTCGGAGCGGGACGGCACCGGGTGCCCGGCCCGGGACGACAGCTTCCTGCTGCTGCTCAACGCCGGCCACGAACCGGTGGTGTTCACGCTGCCCGGGGAGCCCTGGGCCGCCCCGGAGGAGGCGTACGAGACGGTGGTCGACACGGCCGCCGCGGGCTCCGGCGAGCCGTTCCCGCGGGGCGCGGTGGTGCTGGGCGGGCGCTCGCTGCACCTGCTGCGCGCCCCCGCCCCGCACGCGTAGCGCCGGTCGTCGGCGTCCGGCGCCCCGTGCCCGCGGGCACGGGTGGCCGGTTCTCGCCGCACCGCCCTGACAGGGGTGAAAAACCGGATGAGAAATGACGCCGCCTCGTCCTACCCTCACGACGATGGCCGAGAACAGACAAGACGACGACACCACGACCGGGCGCCGCCGCTCCACGGTCCGTTCCCTGCTGCGCCTGTGGCCCTACGCGCGGGCCGTGCGGCGCCGGTTGGCCTTCTCGGTGGGCTCCGCCGTGCTGGCCATGCTGAGCGTCCTCGCCGTCCCGCTGGTCCTCGGCCGGATCGTCGACGGACCGCTCGCCCACCACGACCTCGCCGGGCTCTGGCCCCTGGTCGGCCTGCTGCTGCTCCTCGGCCTGGTCGAGGCCGCGCTGTTCTACACCCGCAGGGTGGTCCTGGCCCGCCCGCTGGCCGGGTTGGAGACGGCCATGCGCGGCGACCTCTTCGCCAAGCTCCAGCGGCTGCCGATCTCCTTCCACGACCGGTGGGGATCCGGCCAGCTGCTCTCCCGGGCCACCGCCGACATGTACACCATGCGGCTGTTCCTGGCCTTCCCGCTGGTCTTCCTGATCGTCAACTCGGTGATGTTCCTGGCCGGCACGGCGGTGATGTTCACCCAGGACTGGCGCCTGGCCCTGATCACCCTGCTGCCCGCCGTCCCGCTGTTCCTGCTGACCCGGCGCTTCGAGCACGGCTACTCCGGCGCCTCCCGGCTCGCCCAGGACCAGAACGGCGACCTCGCCACCGTCGTCGAGGAGTCCGTCCTCGGCATCCGCATCCTCAAGGCCTTCGGCCGGCACCGCTCGATGGCCGAGCGCTTCCGCGCGCAGTCCCACGAGCTGCGCCGCACCGAGCTGCGCAAGGCGGGGCTGCTGGCCAACCTGTGGGCGGTCATCGTCGGCCTGCCGGAGCTCGCCCTCGGCTGCGCCCTCGCCGCCGGCGCCTACCTGGTCGCCCACGACGAGCTGAGCGCCGGCACCCTGGTCGCCTTCCTCTCCACCGCGCTCGCGCTGCGCTGGCCGGTCGAGTCGCTCGGCTGGCTGCTCGCCTACGCCAACGAGGCCGCCACCGCCACCGACCGCTTCTTCGAGGTGCTGGACGAGCCCGAGGACGCCGACCGCCACACCGCCGACGGCCCCGGCCCGACCTCCGGACAGGGCTCCGGCCCCACCGCCGACGGCATCCGGTTCAGCGGCGTCCGCTTCCGCTACCCCGACGCCCCGGACGACACCCCCGACCTGCTGGCCGGCATCGACCTGCACGTCCGCAGCGGCGAGACGATGGCCCTGGTCGGCGCCACCGGCAGCGGCAAGACCACGCTCACCGCACTGCTCCCCCGCCTCTACGAGGCCACCGGCGGCACCATCACCCTGGACGGCCGGGACATCCGCGAGCTGTCCCGGGAGCGGCTGCGCGAGCTGGTCGCCGTCGCCTTCGAGGAGCCCACCCTGTTCTCCGCCACCGTCCGGGAGAACGTCCTGATGGGCGCTCCCGGCGCCGGCGAGGAACGGCTGCGCTCCGCCCTGTCCACCGCCCAGGCCGGCTTCGTCGACAAGCTCCCGGCCGGGGTGGACACCGAGGTCGGCGAGCAGGGCCTGAGCCTGTCCGGCGGGCAGCGCCAGCGGCTGGCGCTGGCCCGCGCCGTGGTCGGCGACCCGGCCTTCCTGGTGCTGGACGACCCGCTCTCCGCGCTCGACGTGCACACCGAGGCGCTGGTCGAGCGGGCGCTGCGCGAGGTCCTCGGCTCCACCACCGCCCTGGTGGTCGCCCACCGCCCGAGCACCGTGCTGCTCGCCGACCGGGTCGCGGTGCTCGCCGACGGCCGGATCGAGGCCGTCGGCACCCACCAGGACCTGCTGCGCGACTGCGCGCACTACCGCGAACTGATGTCGGGCGAGGCCGCCCTCCTGCCGGACGGCCCCCTCGTGCTGGAGAAGGGGCCTGCCCGATGACCACCACCGTCGAGCCCGCGCCGGTCGCGGAGGAGGAGCTGCCGCCTCCCCCGGCCGACGAGGAGGACATCCCCGTCCCGCCCGGCGCGCCGGGGGCACTGCTGCGCTCGCTGCTGGGCCCGCACCGGGCCCGGATCGCCGTCGCGATGGTGGTGATCCTGGTCCAGCAGGCCGCCCTGCAGTCCGGCCCGCTGCTGGTCGCCGTCGCGATGGACCGCGGCATCCCGGCGCTGCGCGGCCACGACGCCGGGCCGCTGGTCGCGGTGGTCTGCGCCTACCTGGGCTGCGCGCTGCTCAGCCCGCTGCTGCAGTGGGCGTTCATCAAGATCAGCGCCCGGGTCAACCAGGACATCCTGCTGGAGCTGCGCGGCCGGATCTTCCGGCACGCCCAGCGGCTCAGCCTGGACTTCCACGAGCGCTACACCTCGGGCCGGATCATCTCGCGCGCCACCAGCGACGTGGACGCGCTGCGGGAGCTGCTCTCGGAGGGCCTGCAGGAGCTGCTGACCGTCTTCCTGTCGCTCTGCTACATCTCGGTGCTGCTGCTGGTGCTGGACTGGCGCCTCGGTCTGGTGTCCCTGGTGTCGATCCTGCCGCTGGCCCTGATCGCCCGGTCCTTCCGCCGCCGCTCCCGCCGGGTCTACCGCCGCTCGCGCACCTCGGCGGCCTCGCTGATCGTCCGCTTCACCGAGACCATGAACGGCATCCGCCCGGTGCAGGCCTTCCGCCGCGAGCGGGCGAACGACGCGGCCTTCGCCGTGGTCAACGAGCGCTCCGCCACCGCGACCGCGGACGGCCTGCTGGAGATCGCCCGGTACGTCGGCCTCTCCCGCGCCACCGCCAACGTGTGGACCGCCGGCATGGTGCTGCTCGGCGCCTACCTGGTCACCGACGGCACGCTGGAGCTGGGCGTGCTCACCGCCTTCGTGCTCTACCTGCGCCGGCTCTACGACCCGATCGACCAGCTGGCGATGTTCCTGAACAGCTACCAGTCGGCCGCCGCCGCGCTGGAGAAGATCGCCGGTCTGCTCGCCCACGAGCCGACGGTGGCCGAGCCCGCCGAGCCCGCCGACCTGCCGCCGGCCGCCGGCAAGGGCCGCGAGGTCCGCTTCGAGCGGGCCCGCTTCGCCTACCGCACCGGCAAGGAGGTGCTGCCGCCCTTCGACCTGCTGATCCCGGCCGGACAGACGGTGGCGGTGGTCGGCGCGACGGGCGCCGGCAAGTCGACGGTCGCCAAGCTGCTGGCCCGCTTCTACGACCCGACGGACGGCCGGATCCGGCTGGACGGCGTCGACCTGCGCGACCTCGCCACCCCCGAGCTGCGGCGCGGGGTGGTGATGGTGACCCAGGAGTCCTTCCTGTTCTCCGGCACCGTCGCCGAGAACATCGCGATCGGCCGCCCCGGCGCGACCCGCGAGGAGGTCGAGCAGGCCGCCCGGGACATCGGCGCGCACGAGTTCGTCGCCGCGCTCCCGGACGGCTTCGACACCGACGTGCGCAAGCGCGGCGGCCGGATCTCCGCCGGCCAGCGCCAGCTCGTCGCCTTCGCCCGCGCCCTGCTCGCCGATCCCGCCGTGCTGATCCTCGACGAGGCGACCAGCTCGCTGGACGTCCCCGGCGAGCAGGCCGTCCAGCGGGCCATGCGCACGGTGCTGGCCGGGCGGACGGCCGTGATCATCGCGCACCGGCTCTCCACGGTGGAGATCGCCGACCGCGTCCTGGTGATGGACCAGGGCCGGATCGTCGAGGACGGCTCCCCGCAGGAGCTGGTCGACGGATCCGGCCGCTTCGCCGCCCTCCACCGGGCCTGGCGGGACAGCCTCGTCTGAGGTGTGCCCGGTGCCGCCGGACGCACCGGGGGCGTGCCCCGTGCGCGTCCGCGGCGCCGGGGCACGCCCTCGGGCGGCTCGCTAGCGCAGCACGCCCGCGTCCATGCCCACCGACTCGGCGGGCAGCGCGACCAGTCCCGGCTCGGCCGGGGAGGCGAGCCGGGGGTGGGTCGGCAGCACCCGGACGGTGTAGCCGAACGGGCCGGTCCGGCAGAGCTCCAGCGAGCCCTCGTAGCGGGTCCGCCCGTCCAGGTCGGGCCCGCCGACCGGCTTGAGGGCGAGCACGCAGGCGTCCGAGATGCCGTCCGACTCGTCGACCCGCCCGGAGACCGCCTGCACCTCGACGTCGCCCGGCGCGAGCGCCCCGAGCGCGACCTGCACCCGCAGCGCCAGCGAGCTGCCGAGCTCCTGCGCCTCGTCCGGGCAGTCCGCCTCGACGTGCTCGACCCGCACGGCCGGCCAGGCCTCGCGGACCCTGGCCTTCCAGGCGGCCAGTTCCTGGGCGCCGCGGTGGGCCGAGCCCGCCAGCTCCCGCTGGGCCAGCGCCGCCGGGGTGTACAGCCGGTCGACGTACTCGCGGACCATCCGCCCGGCCAGCACCTTGGGCCCGAGGGTCACCAGGGTGTGCCGGACCATCGCGATCCAGCGGTGCGGCAGCCCGTCCGCGCCGCGGTCGTAGAAGCGGCCGGCGACCTGCTCCTCGATCAGGTCGTACAGCGCGGCGGCCTCGATGTCGTCGCGCCGCTCGGCCTCGCCGCTGTCCGGGTCGAGCACGCCGCCGGTCTCGTCGGCGGTCGGGATCGCCCAGCCGTTCTGGCCGTCGTACCACTCGTCCCACCAGCCGTCCAGGACGGACAGGTTGAGGCAGCCGTTCAGCGCGGCCTTCATCCCGGAGGTGCCGCAGGCCTCCAGCGGGCGCAGCGGGTTGTTCAGCCAGACGTCGCAGCCCGGGTAGAGGAGCCTCGCCATCGCCATGTCGTAGTCCGGCAGGAAGACGATCCGGTGCCGGACGGCCGGGTCGTCGGCGAAGGCCACCATCTGCTGGATGAGCCGCTTGCCGCCGTCGTCGGCCGGGTGGGCCTTGCCGGCGACCACGATCTGAACCGGCCGGGTGGGGTGCAGCAGCAGCGCCCGCAGCCGGTCCGGGTCGCGCAGCATCAGGGTGAGCCGCTTGTAGGAGGGCACCCGGCGGGCGAAGCCGATGGTGAGCACGTCGGGGTCGAGCACCGAGGAGACCCAGCCGAGCTCGGCCTCGCCGGCGCCGCGCTGGCGCCAGGAGGCGCGCAGCCGGCGGCGGGCCTCCTCGACGAGCTGGGCCCGCAGGCTGCGGCGCAGGTCCCAGATCTCGGTGTTGCCGATCCGCTCCAGGCCCGTCCAGCGCTTGGCGTCGCCGGTGGTCATGGCGTCCTCGGCGCGCTCGGCGCCGATCTCGGCCGCGCCGAGCCGGACGACCGCCGGGTCGATCCAGGTGGCGGCGTGGACGCCGTTGGTGACCGAGGTGATCGGCACCTCGGCGGCGTCGAAGCCGGGCCAGAGTCCGTTGAACATGGAGCGGCTGACCTCGCCGTGCAGGGTGGAGACCCCGTTGGCGCGCTGGGCGAGCCGCAGGCCCATGGCGGCCATGTTGAAGAGCTTCGGGTCCCCGCCGCGCCAGGTCTCGGCGCCGAGCGCGAGCACCGGGTCGACCGGGACGCCGGGGAGCGCGGCGTCGCCGCTGAAGTGCCGGGCGACGAGCTCGCGGTCGAAGCGGTCGATGCCCGCCGGGACGGGCGTGTGGGTGGTGAAGAGGGTGCCGGCCCGGACGGACTCCAGGGCGGCGGCGAAGTCGAGGCCGGCGCCCTCGGGGGCGGCCGGGCCGGCGGCGACCAGCTCGCGGATCCGTTCGACGCCGAGGAATCCGGCGTGGCCCTCGTTGGTGTGGAAGACCTCGGGGGCGGGGTGCCCGGTGAGCCGGCAGTAGGTGCGGACGGCGCGGACGCCGCCGATGCCGAGGAGCATCTCCTGGAGCAGCCGGTGCTCACTGCCGCCGCCGTAGAGGCGGTCGGTGACGTCGCGTTCGGCGGGCGAGTTGGCCTCGATGTCGGAGTCGAGGAGCAGCAGCGGGACGCGCCCGACCTGGGCCTTCCAGACGTGCGCGGCCAGGGTGCGGCCGCCGGGCAGGGCGAGGTCGACCCGGGCGGGCGTGCCGTCGGCCTCCCGGAGCAGGCTGACCGCGAGTTCGTCCGGGTCGAGCAGCGGGTAGCGCTCCTGCTGCCAGCCGTCCCGGTTGAGGGACTGCCGGAAGTAGCCGTGCCGGTAGAACAGTCCGACGCCGATGATCGGGACGCCGAGGTCGCTGGCGGCCTTGAGGTGGTCCCCGGCCAGGATGCCGAGCCCGCCGGAGTACTGGGGCAGCGCGGCGGCGATGCCGTACTCGGGCGAGAAGTAGGCGATCGCGGCGGGCGGCGGGGTGGGGCCGGCCTCCTGTTGGGCCTGGTACCAGCGCGGGCCGGTGAGGTACTCGCGCAGGTCCTCGGCGAGGTCGCCGAGTCTGCGCAGGAAGCGCCGGTCGGCGGCGAGCGCGGCGAGCCTGGCGGCCGGGACCTCCCCGAGCAGCCGCACCGGGTCCTCGCCGGTCGCGGCCCAGACCTCCGGGTCCACGGACCGGAAGAGGTCCCTGGTCTCGGGGTGCCAGGACCAGCGCAGGTTGAGGGCCAGCTCGTGCAGCGGCTGGAGTTGTTCGGGCAGGACGGTGCGGACGGTGAATCTGCGGATTGCCTTCACGGCGTGAAGCGTAGCCGTGACGGCCGTCGCGGCAGTGCGTCAAGTGGCCTATTGGGCATCCGTTCGGGCTATTGATGAGATCGCATTCGGCGCATTGGTCTGCACAGGGGGCGCGCGAGGCGCACATTCCGGGGGTCCGCGCTACCAATGCGTGAACACTGCGGAACAGGTCCATTTCCGATGGCGCATCCACTCAGGACAAAGCCCGAAACTACTGTCGTACCGCTGCAAAAGTCTTGTCGCCGGTGCGAGGATGACCCAGGGTCGTAGCTGCTGCGGGGAGTACGGCGACGGGTGGCGTCCCCCTCGAAGCAGCACGTCCGAATCCTTTTCGCGTTGATCGTTCCCCTTCCCTCTTAGCCCGTTCGGCGCTCACCGCGCACCGACGCGTGTCCTCGTGCTCGGGCTGCTCGTTCACGGGTGGACCGGGTCGCCCAGGGGCGTGCCCCTGGAGGCGTGCGCCGGGACGCGCGCGGGCTCCGGGGCCTCCCGCCGCGGGCTCGGCGGGCGCCGGGCGGTTGCCGGGGACGGCGGCGCGGGCAGGCTTCCGGTCGCACGTCCTCCCCACCCAGCAGTCCTCCGGTACTCCCCTGGCCCAGCCCGGCCCGCGGGAGTTGCCGCCGATCTCGGGCAGGAGTTTGGCATGCACGGCGACACGCGGGACCAGTCCACACCGGTGGCCGAAACCATCGACGCAGCGGTCGCGGAATCCGCCGGACGGACGGATTCTGACACTCGGACAGACCCGGCGATGCCGGCGCCCCGGGCCGGGGCGGTCCGGACCGAGCCGGCCGACGCGGCCCGACAACCCGGGGCCGAGGACGGCCGGACGGCGGCTCCGCGCAGGCGCACCACCACGACGCGCCGCACCGCCGCCACCGCGAGGAGCGCGGCGGAGCCCGCCGCCACGGCGGCCGTCACCCCGAAGGCCGCCACCCCGAAGGCCGAGGCTGTGCCGCGCAAGGCCGAGGCCGCGCCGCGCAAGGCACCCGCCCGCAAGCCAGCCGCCCGCAAGACGACAGAGAGCGACACCGTGATCGGCCGCATCCCCGTCCTGGACGTCAGCCCCCTCGTCGACTCCGGCCGCCGCCCGGCCAAGGCCGTCGTCGGCGAGACCTTCCTGGTCACCGCCACCGTGTTCCGCGAGGGCCACGACGCCGTCAACGCCAACGTGGTGCTGCGCGACCCGCGCGGCCGCAGCGGCCCCTGGACACCGATGCGCGAGCTCGCCGAGGGCACCGACCGCTGGGGCGCCCACGTCACGCCGACCGCGCCCGGCCGCTGGTCGTACCTGGTCGAGGCATGGAGCGACCCGATCGCGACCTGGCGGAAGACCGCGGCGGTGAAGCTGCCCGCCGGCATCGACACCGCGCTGGTCCTGGAGGACGGCGCCCGGCTGATGGAGCAGGCCGCGGCCGGGGTGCCGAAGAAGGAGGGCCGCGCGCACGTGCTGGCCGCCGCCGACGCGCTGCGCGACCCGGGCCTGCCGCCGCTGTCCCGGCTGGCCGCCGCGCTCGCCCCCGAGGTGCTGGACCTGCTGGCCCGCCACCCGCTGCGCGAGCTGCTCAGCGCCTCCCGCCCGCTGCCGCTCCAGGTGGACCGCGAACGCGCCCTGTTCGGCTCCTGGTACGAGTTCTTCCCCCGCTCGGAGGGGGCGGTGGTGGACCCGAACGGGGTCGAGCCGCCGCGCTCGGGCACCCTGCGCACCGCCGCGGAGCGGCTGCCGGCCGTCGCCGCGATGGACTTCGACGTGGTCTACCTGCCCCCGGTCCACCCGATCGGACGAGCCTTCCGCAAGGGCCCCGACAACACCCTGACGGCCGGTCCGCACGACGTCGGCTCGCCCTGGGCGATCGGCTCCCCGGAGGGCGGCCACGACGCCGTCCACCCGGACCTCGGCACCATCGAGGACTTCGACCACTTCGTCGCCGAGGCCCGCGCGCTGCACCTGGAGGTGGCGCTGGACTTCGCCCTGCAGTGCTCCCCCGACCACCCGTGGGTGAACAAGCACCCGGAATGGTTCAGCCACCGCTCGGACGGCACCATCGCGTACGCCGAGAACCCGCCGAAGAAGTACCAGGACATCTATCCGATCAACTTCGACCAGGACATGGACGGAATCGTCAAGGAAACCGTCCGCCTCCTCCGGTTCTGGATGTCCCACGGCGTCCGGATCTTCCGCGTCGACAACCCGCACACCAAACCGGTCGTGTTCTGGGAGAAGGTGCTCGGCGACATCGCCCGCACCGACCCGGACGTCGTCTTCCTGGCCGAGGCCTTCACCCGCCCCGCGATGATGCACACCCTGGCGAAGATCGGATTCCACCAGTCGTACACGTACTTCACCTGGCGCACCACCAAACCGGAACTCACCGACTACCTCACCGAACTCACCGGTGACGCCGCCGCCTACATGCGGCCCAACTTCTTCGCCAACACCCCGGACATCCTGCACGGCTACCTGCAGCACGGCGGCCGGGCCGCCTTCGCCGTCCGCGCCGTGCTCGCCGCCACCCTCGCCCCCAGCTACGGCGTCTACGCCGGCTACGAGCTGTTCGAGAACGAGCCGGCCCACCCCGGGTCGGAGGAGTACCTGCACTCGGAGAAGTACGAGCTGCGCCCGCGCGACTGGACCCGCGGCGACTCCCTCGCCCCGCTGCTCACCGTGCTGAACCGGCTGCGCCGGCGCCACCCCGCCCTGCAGCAGCTGCGCGACCTGCGCTTCCACCCCACCGACAACGACCAGGTGCTCGCCTACTCCAAGACCGCGACCACCCCCGAGGGCATCACCGACCAGGTCATCACCGTGGTCAACCTCGACCCGCACCACGTGCAGGAGGCCACCGTCACGCTCGACGGCGACGGCCCGTTCGCGGTGCACGACGAGCTCACCGGCGCCGTCTACACCTGGGGCCGGCACAACTACGTCCGGCTCGATCCCTCAGCCGAGCCGGCTCACCTCCTCACGGTTCGGAGGAACCCAGCGTGACAGTGAACGAGCCCGTCCCCGACACCTTCCCGGAGACCTCGAAGAAGAACCTGGACCCGGAGTGGTTCAAGCGTGCGGTCTTCTACGAGGTGCTGGTGCGGTCCTTCCAGGACAGCAACGGCGACGGGGTCGGGGACCTCAAGGGGCTCACGGCCAAGCTCGACTACCTGCAGTGGCTCGGGGTCGACTGCCTCTGGCTCCCGCCGTTCTTCGCCTCGCCGCTGCGCGACGGCGGGTACGACGTGGCCGACTACAAGTCGGTGCTGCCGGAGTTCGGCGACATCGCCGACTTCATGGAGTTCGTCGACGCCGCGCACGCCCGCGGCATGCGCGTGATCATCGACTTCGTGATGAACCACACCAGCGACCAGCACCCGTGGTTCCAGGCCTCCCGGGCGGACCCGGACGGCCCGTACGGCGACTTCTACATGTGGGCCGACGACGACAAGCAGTACCCGGACGCCCGGATCATCTTCGTCGACACCGAGACCTCCAACTGGACCTACGACCCCGTCCGCAAGCAGTACTTCTGGCACCGCTTCTTCTCCCACCAACCGGACCTCAACTACGACAACCCCCGGGTCCAGGACGAGATGATCGCCGGGCTGCGGTTCTGGCTGGACCTCGGCATCGACGGCTTCCGGCTGGACGCGGTGCCGTACCTCTTCGCCCGCGAGGGCACCAACTGCGAGAACCTCCCGGAGACCCACGAGTTCCTCAAGCGGGTCCGCAAGGAGATCGACGCCGACTACCCCGACACCGTGCTGCTCGCCGAGGCCAACCAGTGGCCCGAGGACGTCGTCGACTACTTCGGCGACTTCACCGCGGGCGGCGACGAGTGCCACATGGCGTTCCACTTCCCGGTGATGCCGCGGATCTTCATGGCGGTGCGGCGGGAGTCGCGCTACCCGGTCTCGGAGATCCTCGCCAAGACCCCGCAGATCCCCAACGGCTGCCAGTGGGGCATCTTCCTGCGCAACCACGACGAGCTGACCCTGGAGATGGTCACCGACGAGGAGCGCGACTACATGTACGCGGAGTACGCCAAGGACCCGCGGATGCGCGCCAACGTGGGCATCCGCCGCCGGCTCGCCCCGCTGCTGGAGAACGACCGCAACCAGATCGAGCTGTTCACCGCCCTGCTGCTCTCCCTCCCCGGCTCGCCGGTGCTCTACTACGGGGACGAGATCGGCATGGGCGACAACATCTGGCTGGGCGACCGGGACGGCGTGCGCACGCCGATGCAGTGGACCCCGGACCGCAACGCGGGTTTCTCCTCCGCCGACCCGGGCAGGCTCAGTCTGCCGCCCATCATGGACCCGGTGTACGGCTACCAGGTGACCAACGTCGAAGCGCAGCAGAGCAGTTCGAGTTCGCTGCTGCACTGGACGCGTCGCATGATCGAGATCCGCAAGCTCAACCCGGCGTTCGGCCTCGGCACCTACACCGAACTGCCCTCCAGCAACCCCGCCGTGCTCGCCTTCGTGCGCGAGCACGAGGGGGACCTGGTCATGTGCGTGAACAACTTCTCGCGGTTCGCGCAACCGACCGAACTGGACCTGCGGCAGTACGGCGGACGGTACCCGGTCGAACTGATCGGCGGGGTGCGCTTCCCCTCGATCGGCGAGTGGCCCTACCTGCTCACCCTGGCCGGCCACGGCTTCTACTGGTTCCAGCTCCGGCAGCCCCCGCGCCTGAGCGGGACCAGGCGCTCGAAGTAACGATCCGCCGCACCCGGCCCGCACCGCACCACCAGACCCTCCGGGGGCGCGAGTTGAACCCCCGCGCCCCCGGAGTTCTCTGCACCACCGCGTACGGAGAACAGCCCAACGGCCACCCACACGAAGGCGTGACACCTGAGCCCCGCTCGCGTGCCGTCGCCGCCGCGCCGCCGAAATCCGGAAGACTGACGGACCCGGCCAGACCCGTCGGGCAGTCCGCCCGCTTCCGGGGAAAGGGAGTCATGTCCGAAACCTCCCGTTCTCAAGCCCACGTGCAGCACGACGCCCCGGCCGGCTCCGCCGCGCCGGCCGCCGCGCGGAGCACCGGGGCCCGGAGAACCGCCCTGGGGGTCAGCGAACTCGTCCAGGCGGCCCTGCCGCTGATCGCCGAGTGGCTCCCCACCCAGCGCTGGTACGCCGGGAAGGGACGGCCCATCACCGGCCTCACCCCCGTGGTCGGCACCCCGCTGCAGGTCGGCGACCCGGCCCTGCTGCACCTGCTGCTGCGGGTCGAACACGCCACCACGGCCGGCGCCCCGCACGGCGACATCTACCAACTACTGCTCGGCATCCGCTCCCACGGCTCCGCGGACATCGACCCCGGCGCCGTGCTCGGCCGGCTCAGCCAGGGCCCGTACGACGGCGCGGCGCTCTACGACGCGGTGCACGACCCGGAGCTCACCGGACGGCTGCTGGAGCACCTCGCCACCGGCGACCGCTTCGGCTCCCTCGCCTTCCGCCGCACCCCCGGCTCCGGGCTCCCCGCCAACCTCCCCGGCCGCGCCTCCACCGCCGAGCAGTCCAACAGCTCCGTCATCTACGGCACCTCCTACATCCTCAAGCTGTTCCGGCGCATCCACCCCGGCACCAACCCCGACCTCGAACTCTCCCTCGCCCTCTCCCGGGCCGGCTCCACCCGGATCCCCCGGGTCGCCGCCTGGTTCGAGAGCCGGATGGAACGCGCCGAACCCGCCACCCTCGGCCTGCTGCAGCGCTACCTGCCGGACGCCGAGGACGGCTGGGAGCTCGCCCTCGACCAGGTCGGCCGGCTCAAGGGCGACCCGTCCCCCGGCAACTTCGCCATCGAGGCCCACCGGCTCGGCCGCGCCACCGCCGAGGTCCACCGGGTACTGGCCCGCTCCATGCCGGTCGCCCGCCTCGACCGCACCCAGACCCGCATGCTCGCCACCACCATGGCCGACCGGCTGGACAGCGCCGTCGCCGCCGTCCCTGGCCTGCTGCGCTACCGGGCCGCGCTGCGCAGCGCCTTCCAACAGCTCGCCGACGCCCACCCCGACGGCCTGCCCGTCCAGCGCATCCACGGCGACCTGCACCTGGGCCAGGCCATGCGCACCCCGCACGGCTGGGTGCTGCTGGACTTCGAGGGCGAACCCGCCAAGTCCGTCAACGAACGTCGCGAACCGCAGCCCGCGCTGCGCGACGTCGCCGCCATGCTCCGCTCCTTCGACTACGCCGCCGCCCACCTGCTGGCCGGCGGCCCCGTCGACCCGGAGCTCGCCCACCTGGCCGCCGCCTGGGCCCAGCGCAACCGCACCGCCTTCTGCGCCGGCTACACCGCCGGCGGCGGCGCCGACCCGGCCGCCTCCCCCGAGCTGATGCGGGCGCTCGAGATCGACAAGGCCGTGTACGAGGTGGTGTACGAGGCCCGGCACCGCCCGAGCTGGCTGCCGATCCCGCTCGCCGCGATCAACCGGCTCGCCCTCACCGTCTGACCCGCCCGACCCCGGTTCCGCCGCCCAGGAGCTCAGCCCACCCCCGCCGCAGGAGGACCCAGCCGTGACGCCGCTCGACCCGCCCGGCCGCACCACCCGCCCCGTACCGGCCACCTTCCTGGCCGGCCCGCCCCGTGCCGGGGCGCGCAGCGCCGCCGACGAAGACGGCGACGGCGAGCGACGCACCGACGGCGCAGACCCGGCCGGCGCGGATCCGGGCTGCGCGGATCCGGGCGGCCCGGAGCGCGCCGACGCGGTGGCGGCGCCCGCCGGGCCCGGCGGGCGCGCCGCGGTGCTGCGGCTGCCCGAGGCGCCCCTGCCCCCGTCCGAGGTGGACCGGCTGGTCGGCGGACAGCACCACGACCCGCACGCCCTGCTCGGTGCCCACCCGGTGCACGGCGGCACCGCGATCCGGGTGCTGCGCCCCTTCGCCGACCGGGTGGTCGTCGAGACCGACCAGGGCCCGGCCGAACTCACCCACCAGCAGGGCGGCCTGTTCACCGGCCTGGTGACCGGCGGCAGCGTCCCGGACTACCGGCTGCTGGTCGGCTACCCCGGCGGCGAACCGCTGCTCCAGCACGACGGCTACCGCTGCCCGCCCACCCTCGGCGAGCTCGACCTGCACCTGATCTCCGAGGGCCGGCACGAGCAGCTCTGGCAGGCCCTCGGCTCGCACCTGCGCACCGTCGACGGCGTCGCCGGCACCGCCTTCGCGGTCTGGGCCCCGAACGCCGTCGGGGTCCGGCTGATCGGCGACTTCAACCACTGGAACGGCACCGGGCACCCGATGCGCTCGCTCGGCTCCTCCGGCGTCTGGGAACTCTTCGTCCCCGGCCTCGGCGAGGGTGCCGCCTACAAGTACGAGATCCACACCCGGCAGGGCTGGGTGCTCGACAAGGCCGACCCGCTGGCCCGCGCCGCCCAGTGCCCGCCCGGCACCGCCTCGGTGGTCACCGCCTCCCGCCACACCTGGCAGGACGGCGAGTGGATGGCCCGGCGGGCCCGCGCCGCGCACCACCGGGCGCCGATGTCCGTCTACGAGCTGCACCTGGCCTCCTGGCGGCCCGACCTCACCGGCTACCGCGAGATCGCCGAGGAGCTGCCGCGCTACCTCAAGGAGCTGAACTTCACCCACGTGGAGTTCATGCCGGTCATGGAACACCCCTTCGGCGGCTCCTGGGGCTACCAGGTGTCCGGCTACTACGCCCCCACCGCCCGGCTCGGCAGCCCCGACGACTTCCGGTACCTGGTCGACACCCTGCACCAGCACGGCATCGGCGTGATCGTCGACTGGGTGCCCGCCCACTTCCCCAAGGACGGCTTCGCGCTCGCCCGCTTCGACGGCGAGCCGCTCTACGAGCCCGCCGACCCGCTGCGCGCCGAACACCCCGACTGGGGCACCCTGGAGTTCGACTACGGCCGCACCGAGGTGCGCAACTTCCTCGTCGCCAACGCGGTCTACTGGTGCGAGGAGTTCCACATCGACGGCCTGCGGGTCGACGCCGTCGCCTCGATGCTCTACCTCGACTACTCCCGCGAGGGCGGCGCCTGGACGCCCAACCAGTACGGCGGCCGGGAGAACCTGGACGCGGCCGCGTTCCTGCAGGAGATGAACGCCACCGTCTACCGGCGCTGCCCCGGGGTCGTCACCATCGCCGAGGAGTCCACCGCCTGGGACGGCGTCACCCGCCCCACCGACGGCGGCGGCCTCGGCTTCGGCCTCAAGTGGAACATGGGCTGGATGCACGACTCGCTGGTCTACATGTCCAAGGAGCCGGTGCACCGCAAGTACCACCACAACGAGATCACCTTCTCGATGGTGTACGCCTACTCGGAGAACTACGTCCTGCCGATCTCCCACGACGAGGTGGTGCACGGCAAGCAGTCCCTCGTCTCCAAGATGCCCGGCGACTGGTGGCAGCAGCGCGCCAACCACCGCGCCTACCTGGGCTTCATGTGGTCCCACCCGGGCAAGCAGCTCCTCTTCATGGGCCAGGAGTTCGCCCAGGGCGCGGAGTGGGACCACGAGCAGGGCCCGCAGTGGTGGGTGCTCGACGAGCAGTGGCCGGCCCACCGGGAACACCTGGGCGTGCGTCGCCTGGTCCGCGACCTCAACCGGCACTACCTCGACACCCCCGCCCTCTGGGAGCGCGACACCACCCCGGACGGCTTCCGCTGGCTCGACGGCGGCGCCGCCGAGGACAACCTGCTGTCCTTCGTCCGCTACGCCGCCGACGGCTCCCCGCTCGTCGCGGTCTGCAACTTCTCCCCCGTCGTCCGGCACGGCCACCGGGTCGGCCTGCCCGCCCTGGACGGCCGCGACCAGCTCTGGGAGGAGCTGCTCAACACCGACGACGAGGCCTACGGCGGCAGCGGCATCGGCAACTCCCACCCGGTCAAGGCCGAACCCGTCGCCCGCGACGGCCAGCCCCGCTCCGCCGAACTCGTCCTCCCCCCGCTCGCCACCCTCTGGCTCCGCCCGGCGTGATCGCCTAGGCTCCCCGCCTGGGACAGATCGTCAGCAGGCGGGGGGCTTGCAGGTGTTGCTGGTACTGGAACTGCTCTATCTTCTGTTGCCCACGGTCTGCTGGGCGTTCCTGGTCCGCACCCGGACGGTCGGGGTGGCCGTCTTCGCCATCCTCGCCGGTCTGGCCCTCGCGCTCGTCGGCCTGGCGCAGGACTGGTACTTCACCCGCGCCGCCGCCGAGGTCGAGGCCGGCTATCCGATCGCCGCCGGCCTGGTGGTCCTCGCGGGCGGGCTGGCCGAGCGGCGTCTGCGCGGCCCCCGGCCCGCGAAGGAGTACGACCACCCGGTGGCCGGATCGGCCGTCGCGATCACCGCCCACGCCCTGGCGGGCTCGGCGATCGCGTTCGGATACGGGGCTTTCGCCCCAACCGCCTTCCTCCCGAGCGCCGCCGAGATGCCGCTGCCACCCGGGGTGACCGTCGAGCACGACGACGGGGGCTACTGCGGCTCGAACTTCTGCTCCCGGACCCTCACCATCGGCAGCCCCGCAGGCGTGACGGCCGACCAGGTGGAGGCCCGCCTGCGGGCCGCGCTCGCCGCCGACGGCTGGACCCCGGGCCGCAACGGCGCCCTCGTGCACCCGCACGGCTGGCTGGTGGACCGGCGCGTGTCGGAGGCCTTCGTCAGCGGGCGGACGGTGGAGCTGGGCGGCTCGGAAATCACCAACGCCGGGTACTGACCACCGGCGCCCCCTGCAGGACCTTCGTCCCTTGCCGCTCCGGCCCGCCTCTGCTCGCGGGCGGGTGTTCGTGGTGCGAAGGTATGGTCGACATGACCACCAGCTGAGACGACGGGACGGAGAATCCGGCGTGGCGCGCAGCGTGTACGTGACCGGGATCGACCGGGGGGACGGCCGCCAGGCCGTCGAACTCGGGGTCATGGAACTGCTCACCCGCCAGGTGGACCGGGTCGGGGTGTTCCGGCCGCTGGTGCACGCGCACGCGCCCGGGGCGGTGGGCTCGGACCACGTGGTGGAGCTGCTGCGCGGGCGCTACCGGATCGACCTGCCGGCGGCCGAGCTGTACGGGCTGACGTACGAGGAGGCGGCCGCCCTGCAGGCCGCGCAGGGGCAGGACGAGCTGGTGTCCACGCTGGTGGACCGGTTCCGCGCGCTGGAGCGGCGCTGCCAGGCGGTGCTGGTGCTCGGCACCGACTTCGCCGACACCAACATCCCGGACGAGCTGGCCTTCAACGCCCGGCTGGCGAACGAGTTCGGCGCGGCCGTGCTGCCGGTGGTCGGCGGGCACGCCGAGGACCCGGAGGCCGTGGTCGCCGAGGTCCGCAACGCCCACCGGGCGTACACCGACCTGGGCTGCGAGACGCTGGCGATGGTCGCCAACCGGGTCGCCCCGGGCGCCAAGCAGCGGATCCAGCGCAAGCTGACCGAGAAGCTGCCGATCCCCGCCTACGTCATCCCGGAGGAGCCCGCGCTGGCGGCGCCGACCGTCGCCCAGCTGGTCGAGGCGACCGGCGCCGAGGTGCTGCTCGGGGACGCGGCCGGCCTGGCCCGCGACGTCCGCGGCTTCGTCTTCGGCGGCGCCATGCTGCCGACCTTCCTGGACGCGCTGACCGAGGGCGCCCTGGTCGTCACCCCCGGGGACCGCGCCGACCTGGTGATCGGCTCGCTGGCCGCGCACGCCGCCGGGGCACCGCCGATCGCCGGCGTGCTGCTGACGCTCGGCCAGCACCCCGGCCCGAACGTGATGGCGCTGGCCGCGCGGCTCGCCCCGGGCACCCCGGTGGCGGTCGTCCCGGAGGGCAGCTGGCCGACCGCCGCCACGCTGACCCACCTGGAGGGCAAGCTCACCGCGGCCAGTCCGCGGAAGGCCGAGATCGCCCTGGGCCTGTTCGAACTGCACGTCGACACCGTCGAGCTGACCAGCCGGATCGAGGTCGGCCGGTCCGAGCGGGTCACCCCGATGATGTTCGAGCACGAGCTGCTGGAGCGGGCCCGGGCCGGCCGGCGGCACGTCGTCCTGCCGGAGGGCACCGAGGAGCGGGTGCTGCGCGCGGCGGAGATCCTGCTGCGGCGCAACATCTGCGACCTCACCCTGCTCGGCGAGGTCGACGCGGTGCGCCGCAAGGCCGCGGGGCTCGGGATCAACCTCCCGCAGGAGCAGCCGGACGCCGACCGGGCGCAGGTCCGGGTCGTCGACCCGACCACCAGCCCGCTGCGCCGCCAGTTCGCCGAGCTGTACGCCCGGCTGCGCGCGCACAAGGGGATGACCGTCGAGCTGGCGCTGGACGTCGTGACGGACGTCTCCTACTTCGGCACCCTGATGGTGCAGGAGGGCATCGCGGACGGGATGGTCTCCGGCGCGGTGCACTCCACCGCGGCCACCATCCGGCCCGCGTTCGAGGTGATCAAGACCTCGCCGGGCGCGGCGATCGTGTCGAGCGTCTTCTTCATGTGCCTGGCGGACCGGGTGCTGGTGTACGGCGACTGCGCCGTCAACCCGGATCCGGACGCCCAGCAGCTGGCGGACATCGCGATCCAGTCCGCCGCCACGGCCGCGCAGTTCGGGGTGGAGCCGCGGGTCGCGATGCTCTCGTACTCGACCGGCACGTCCGGCTCCGGCGCCGACGTCGACAAGGTCCGCAAGGCCACCGAGCTCGTCCGCGAGCTTCGGCCGGACATCCTGGTCGAGGGCCCGATCCAGTACGACGCGGCGGTGGACGAGCACGTCGCGGCGACCAAGCTGCCCGGCTCGCCGGTGGCCGGCCGGGCCACCGTGCTGATCTTCCCGGACCTCAACACCGGCAACAACACCTACAAGGCGGTCCAGCGCTCGGCGGGCGCGGTGGCGGTCGGGCCGGTGCTGCAGGGCCTGCGCAAGCCCGTCAACGACCTCTCCCGCGGCGCACTGGTCGAGGACATCGTCAACACCGTCGCGATCACCGCCATCCAGTCCCAGGACCGCAAGGAGCCGCAGGCATGACCGAAGGTACCCGCGTCCTCGTGCTGAACGCCGGCTCCTCGTCGGTGAAGTACCAGCTGATCGACATGCTGGACGGCGCCCGGCTCGCCTCCGGGCTGGTCGAGCGGATCGGTGAGCCGAGCGGCCGGCTGGTGCACACCCCGCGCTCGGGCGGGCCGCGCGAGGCCGTGCAGGTCTTCCCGGACCACTCGGCCGCGCTGAAGGCCGTCGCCGAGGAGCTCGCCGCCGACGGGGTCGGGCTGGACTCCCCGGAGCTGGCCGCGATCGGCCACCGGGTGGTGCACGGCGGCAAGCGGTTCACCGAGCCGACCGTGATCACCGACGAGGTGCTCCGGGAGGTCCGCCGGCTGATCCCGGTCGCCCCGCTGCACAACCCGGCCAACATCACCGGCATCGAGGTGGCGCGGGCGCTGCGCCCGGACCTCCCCCAGGTGGCCGTCTTCGACACCGCCTTCCACGCCTCGATGCCCGAGTACGCGGCCCGGTACGCGATCGACCGTGGCGTCGCGGACGAGCACCGGGTGCGCCGGTACGGCTTCCACGGCACCTCGCACCAGTACGTCTCGCGGGCCACCGCCCGGCTGCTCGGCAAGGACCCGGCCGAGGTGAACGTGATCGTGCTGCACCTGGGCAACGGCGCCTCCGCCTCGGCAGTCGCCGGCGGCCGGTGCGTGGACACCTCGATGGGCCTCACCCCGCTGGAGGGCCTGGTGATGGGCACCCGTTCGGGTGACATCGACGCGGGCGTGGTGTTCCACCTGCACCGGGTCGGCGGACTGTCCGTCGACGAGATCGACGACCTGCTCAACCGCCGCAGCGGCCTGCGCGGCCTGTGCGGCGACAACGACATGCGCGAGATCATGCGCCGGGCCGAGGCCGGGGACGCGGACGCCCGGCTGGCCTTCGACGCGTACGTGCACCGGCTGCGCAAGTACGTCGGCGGCTACTACGCGGTGCTCGGCCGGGTGGACGCGATCGCGTTCACCGCGGGTGTCGGGGAGAATGCGGCGCCGGTGCGCGCGGCGGCCACCGCAGGGCTGGACGAGCTGGGCATCGCGGTCGACCCCGAGCTGAACTCGGTGCGCTCCGCGGAGCCCAGGATCATCTCGCCGGCGTACTCCCGGGTGGCGGTCGCCGTGGTGCCCACCGACGAGGAACTGGAGATCGCCCGCCAGGCCTTCGCCCTGGTGCACCAACGGTCCGAGGGGTGAGACGGTCCGGGGACTGACACACCGTCGTCTCGCTCCGCGGAATCCTTCGTCGGCGATTCCTCGCGATTCGTGCCGAATGCACCTATAACACGAACGGATAGACTGACCCATATGCGCCGAGCGAAAATTGTCTGCACCCTGGGTCCGGCGACGGACTCCTACGAACAGCTGAAGGCCATCGTCGAGGCGGGCATGAACGTCGCCCGACTGAACATGAGCCACGGCAACCACGCGGACCACGAGGAGCGGTTCCGCAAGGTCCGCCAGGTCTCGGAGGACACCGGCAAGGCCATCGGCGTCCTGGCCGACCTCCAGGGTCCCAAGATCCGTCTGGCGACCTTCGCCAACGGCCCGGTGACCGTCGACAACGGCGACGAGTTCACCATCACCACCGAGGACGTCCCCGGTGACCAGCACATCTGCGGCACCACCTACAAGGGCCTGCCCGGCGACGTGAAGCCCGGCGACCCGATCCTGATCAACGACGGCGTCATCGCCCTGGAGGTCGTCAGCGTCGACGGCCCGCGGGTGAGGACCGTGGTGGTCGAGGGCGGCGTGCTCTCGAACAACAAGGGCATCAACCTGCCCGGCGCGGCCGTGAACGTGCCCGCCCTGTCCGAGAAGGACAAGGACGACCTGCGCTTCGCGCTCCGCCTGGGCGTCGACATGGTCGCCCTGTCCTTCGTCCGCAACGCGGCCGACATCAAGGACGTCCACGAGGTCATGGACGAGGTCGGCATCCGGGTGCCGGTCATCGCCAAGATCGAGAAGCCGCAGGCCGTCGAGGCCATGGAGGAGATCGTCCTCGCCTTCGACGCCATCATGGTCGCCCGCGGCGACCTGGCGGTCGAGTACCCGCTGGAGCGGGTGCCGCTGGTCCAGAAGCAGCTGATCACCCTGGCCCGCCGCAACGCCAAGCCGGTCATCGTCGCCACCCAGATGATGGAGTCGATGATCCACGCCTCGCGCCCGACCCGCGCCGAGGTCTCGGACGTCGCCAACGCCATCCTGGACGGCACCGACGCGGTGATGCTCTCCGCCGAGTCCAGCGTGGGCAAGTACCCGGTCGAGACCGTCCGCACCATGAGCCGGATCTGCGAGAAGGCCGAGGAGGAGCTCGTCTCCCAGGGCCTGCAGCCGCTCAACCCGGGCCGCAAGCCGCGCACCCAGGGCGGCTCCATCGCCCGCGCCGCGTGCGAGCTCGGCGACTTCCTGAACGGCCAGGCACTGGTGGCGTTCACCAAGTCCGGTGACACCGCCCGCCGCCTGTCCCGCTACCGCTCGCCGATCCCGGTGATCGCGTTCACCCCGGACGCCGCCACCCGCAGCCAGCTCTCGCTGAGCTGGGGCGTCGAGGCGCACGTCACCGAGCAGGTCGAGACCACCGACGAGATGGTCGCCCAGGTCGACCGCGAGCTGCTGAAGATGGGCCGGCTCGCCGAGGGCGCGACGGTCATCGTCACCGCCGGCTCCCCGCCCGGCATCCCCGGCAACACCAACATGGTCCAGGTGCACCACCTGGGCACCCGGAGCGAGTGAGCACCCGGTAGCGGAAAACGCCCGTGGGGCGGCCCTCCCGTGCGGGAGGGCCGCCCCACGGGCGTGTCCGGGCCCTACTTGTCGCTGTACGGCGCGTTGTCGTTGAACAGGTGCATCCCGGGGATGGTCAGCGTGCCGCCGAACTGGCCGGCCTGCTTGGCGGTGACCCCGGTGAGCTCCAGGTCCAGCGGGATCGGGATCGAGCCGATCAGGTCGTACAGCCAGCGCGGCAGGGTGTCCGGGGTGAGGGTGATCTCGCCCAGGTCGATCGGGAGCGGCAGGCCGAGCACCTTGGCGAGGTGGCCGGACAGCCGCTCCACGTACATGGTGACCGGGCCGTTGCGCATGGTCGAGGTCGAGCCCGGGGCGCCCTGGACGTGGAAGGTGACGCCGTTGCCCTCCAGGGTCGACATGTCGAGGTTGTCGATGTCGACGCTCGACACCACGAACTTCAGGACCCGCTTGCTGCCGGTCGGCGTCCTCACGTCGTAGACGCCGTGGAAGGCCGCGCCGTGCAGCGCCAGCCGGCTGGTCAGCAGCGTCCAGTTCTGCTCCGGGACGACCTGCCCGCCGGCCGGTGCACCGGCCGTCAGACCCCGGGTGTCCACCGCGCAGTTGGGGTTGGCGGACGGCGAGCCGGACGGCGTCGCGGAGGCCCCGGCGGACGGCGCGGCCGTGCCGGAGGCGCCCGCGGAGGGCGCCGCCTTCGGGCTCGCCTTCCCGGTGGCCCTGCCGGTGGCCCCGGCGCCCGCGGACGGCGCGGCGGCGGGCGAGGGCCGGCCGCCCGGGCCGCCGGAGGACGAGGCGACGGGCGGCTGCGCGGCGGGCGCCGGGTCCGTCGCCGCACCGGAGGCCGGGGTCTGCGGCGGGGTGGGCTGGGCCGGCGTCCCGATCCGCGGGGCGGCCGGGGCGGGGGCCTGGGTGGTGGCCGGCGCCGGGGTGGTCGGCTGGGCGCTCGGCGTCGCGCTCGGCGAACTGCTCGGGTTCAGCAGGTGGTTGATGCCACCCACGATGTCGTCGATCAGCCCGGCCTGACTGGCCGTGCCGGTGCCGGCACCGGTGCCCTGGTAGACCGCGCTCACCGCGCCCGGGCCGCCGCCGGTGGCGGCGGTGCGGGCGGCCGGCGGCGTCACCGGGGTGGTGGCGCTCGGCGTGGCGCTCGCGCTCGGCGTGCCGGCCGGCGCGGAGGGCTGCGGGGCGGGCGTGCCGCTCGGCGTCGTGGTCGGGAGCGCGCTCGGACCGGTCGAGGGCGGCGTCGACGGCGGTGCCGCGGGCGTCGTCGCGGGCGCGGAGGGCGCCGTGGACGGGCCGGGCGGCGGCTCGGGCAGCTCGCTCTTGGGGACGGGTGTCTCCACCGGCGCGACGTCCGGCACGGCGGCGGGCGCGGTGCCGCAGGGCTTGCCCGCCGACGACTCGGCGACCGCCGGATTGGGGGTGTACGCGGCGGCCATCAGCAGCGCCGTCGGCACCGCGGCCATCGCCAGCGCCCGGCCTCTCAGCCGGACCCGGACCGGGGTGCGCGGCGCCGCGTGCCGGCCGGAGCGCTGCGCGGGGACGGCCTGGCCGCCCGGCTGCTCCTCCGACGTGGTCACCGCGCCTCCTCGGAGTCCCCGGCGGCCTGGCGCGGGACGGTGGCCGTGGCGGGGCCGGCGGCCGGCCCGGGCGCCCCGCCCTGGACGGGCAGCTCGGCGGTGGGCGCCGCGGTGGCGCTCTCGGCCGCCGCCTCGGCCTCGGCCGTGCCGGCGGGGCCGGCGGTGGTGGTCCCCGCGGGCCCGGCGGTGGTCGCCGCCGCGTTCCCGGTCCCGGTCTCGGGCGCGGTCTCGGTGGCGACGCTCTCCGCGACGGCGTTCCCGGCGGCCTCGGCGCCCTTGCCCCGGCGCCGGCGCGAGCCCTTGGCCGACTCGGCCGTCGGCTCCGGAAGGGGCGCCCAGGAGACCAGCAGCCCGCCGCCGATCAGGCCCGGCAGCAGCGCCAGGCCGAAACCCGCCAGGTTGGAGACGGGGATGGAGACCAGGGTGAGCAGGATCGTCGCGATGCCCGCGAAGACCCGCACGGCGGGCTGGAACCAGCCGGTCAGGCCGAGGATGATCATCAGGACCCCGATGATCAGCGACCCGGCGCCCGCGGTGGTGGACATCGCGATGGTCACGCCGCCGAGCGACAGGTGGGCGTACGGGAAGTAGAGGATCGGAGCGCCGGCGATCATGGCCAGCAGGCCGCCCCAGAAGGGCCTGGTGCGGCGGAATTCTCGGAAGTGCCGCCAGAGCCAGGCGATCGGGTTCTGGTGGCCGGTCCGGGGTTCGACCGTTGCGCTGGACATGGTGCAGCTCCTCGACGTCTCTACGAGGGGGAAAACAAATGGGGGTGAGGCCGGGAACGGCGGTCGCCCGCCGCCCCCGGCCCCGGGAGGACCCGTCGATCGGGTGCGCCGCCCGGCGCACCGTCAGTCAGGGCTCAGAAGCACTCGTTGCCCGCACCGTCACCGTGCTTGAGCGACAGGTTCAGGCCGCTGAGCACGAAGTTGCCGGCCGAGGTGGCGCGCGCGGTCTGCTGGACGTTGTCCAGGATGGCCGAGTCGGCGGCCTGGGCGAAGCCGGTGGCGCCGGTCGGCAGACCCTTGCCCCCGCCCGCCTTGGTGACGGCGCCGTGCGGGGCCCAGCCCTGGGTCGCCGAGCCCGAGAGGGTGGAGGCGTCCTGGCCGATGTTGATGTTCTTGAAGGTCGCGTCGGCCTTCAGCTGCTCCAGGTCGATGAGCAGGTTGTCGGCGTGCACCGGCTTGCTGCCCGCGCCACCGGCGTTCAGCTGGAGGGTGATCTTGCCGAGGCCGAAGGCCGACAGGTCGGTCACCACCGACTGGCACAGGTTGGTGATGTCGGCCGAGTCGAAGGCCGAGACGGCGACCGGGTGCGGCGTGCCGTTGGCCTCGATGTCGACGGTGCCGAACTGGGCGAAGTGGGTGCCCTCGAGGTGAGTGGTGCTCACCTTGAACTGCTGGCCGGAGATGCTGAACGAGGCGGCGAGCGCGCTGTTGGCGATCGAGACGCCGACCATCGCGGTGGCCGCGACGCTCGGCACCATCACCAGTGCGAAGCGCTTCCAGCGGGTCTTGCCGTGGGTCTGGGACATGCGAGTCCTCCTTCTAGGACGTACATCTCCGGCTCCCCGGCGGCGCGTCCCGCGCCGGTGGGGGCCTGGGATGGGAGAGAGCTACGTCCTCGGTAGCGGAGAGCGCCTTGGGCGTCGTCGGACGCGGGAGCGGCCTGCGTGCTGCGGCACTCCCGTCCCTTCACCGACCGTCCTTGTGGGGCGGCGGGCAGGACCGACGACATCGGCGATCACCCCCGAGCGACAACCAGCGACCGCGCAGGGCCGCGCGGCCGGAAAAAGGACAGGAACCGCCGTGGGACCGCGGATACCCCCCTGCCCTCCCTACCGCCGGCCGGGGCCGGCGGATCACCCGGTGGGGATCCCGCGCTCCTCGTGACCGACCGGTGTGTCGGGGGCCGTGGAGTCTGGGACCGGGCGTCGCCGATCGTGCTCGAATCCCGGGCGAAGCACAAGAGGTTCCTTACTGACGGGTAATGCAACACCCGGCGGCGTCGATCATGGAATCGGCGCCTCGCGCACCGTGCGTGACGCCTTGAAGGAAACGTGACGGTGAAATCTGCCGGAAACAGCAGTGAAACACCCGTGGACGGTCACCAGCTGTGACCATCCACGGGTGTTGTCAAGATTTGGTAAACCTCTGTCCGGTTGACCGGATTGTCGCCAAATCACCAGGCGACACCGCAGGTCATCCGACGTGCCACGGCACGCCCGGGGCGGGCCCGGAACCGGCCGGGGCGGGCCCCCGCGAACCACCCGGGGCGAACCCCGGAACCGGCGTCAGAACAGCACGCGCGCCAGCGCCGTCCGGGCCGCGGTGACCCGCGGGTCCTCCGGGCCGATCACCTCGAAGAGCTCCAGCAGGCGCACCCGCGCGGTGTCCCGGTCCTCGCCCGCGGTCCGGCCGACGGTGTCCACCAGCCGTCCGAACGCGTCCTCGACGTGACCGCCCACCAGGTCCAGGTCGGCCGCCCGCAGCTGGGCCGCGACGTCCTTCGGGTCGGCCGCGGCCGCCGAGCGCACGGCCTGCGGGTCCAGGCCCTCGATCCGCTGCAGCAGTTCGGCCTGGGCCAGGCCCAGCACGGCCTCGGTGTTGCCCGGCTGGTCGGCCAGCACGTTCCGGTAGGCCTGGATGGCGCCGCCCAGGTCGCCGCTGTCCAGCGCGTCGTGCGCGGCGGCCAGCGCCGGGTCCTCGGGGCGCTGCGGGGCGGCGGCCGGGGCCTCGCCCGGGGCCGCGGCGCCGCCGACCACGCCGAAGCGCTGCTCGGCGACGAGGATCAGCTGGTCCAGCACCTTGCGGACGTTGGCCGCGCTCTCGGCGCCCTGGAACAGCGGCACCAGCTGGCCGGCCACCACGGCCATCACGGCCGGGATGCCCTGGATGCCGAACTGCTGGGACAGCAGCGGGTTGGCGTCCACGTCGATCTTGGCGAGCACGAAGCGGCCGGCGTACTCCTCGGCCAGGCCCTCCAGGACGGGGCTGAGCTGCTTACAGGGGCCGCACCACTCGGCCCAGAAGTCGATGACGACCGGCACCTCGGTGGACCGCTGGACGACCTCGGCCTCGAAGGTGTCCTCGGTGACGTCGATGACGAGCGCGTGGGCGGGCTGGGCGGGGGCGACTCCGGCCGCCTCGGCGGCGGCCGCCTGACGGGCCCGCTCGACCCGGGCCTGCTCGGCCTTCTGGGCAGCCTCGCCGGCTGCCTTCACTGCGGCGAGGTCGACCGCACCGCGCAGGGCGGAGCTGTTGAGACGCGAATTCCGTGGCTGCATGGCACCATCCTCCCCCGTCCGCGCTGCTCGCGGGCACCAACCTCCGGAAAGTCGCCCCGCGCGGGCCGCGCGGCGCGGGTTCCCGGGCGCCGTGCCCCTCCCCCGGTAGCCTGAACCGTTCGGCGCGGATCCCCACCCGCGCCCGCGCCGCCCCGTCCCACGGGTGCGGCGCCTGGTTGTCACTGCTTTCGCTACGAGTCGTAGCGTAACTGGAGCCCGACCCCCGCCCGCAAGCCCCTCCGGCGGTTCGGGGACGTGACCTGCCCCACTTTCGCGGGCGGCCCGACTGCCCGAATCGGCCGACAGCCGCTACCGTTACCAGCCCCGCCCAAGTTACTCACCAGTAAAGCGCAAGGAGGCCCGGTGCCGGCCGCCCAGCCCCCCGCCAGCCCGGACGTCGCCGCCCCGGAGCCCGCGGACGACCCCGCCCCCGCGGCCGGCGCCGCGGCCAGGGCCAAGGGGAGACCGCGCAGCGCCGCCGCCGACCGCGCCATCCTCGACGCCACCCGCGAGGCCCTCGCCGAACTCGGCTGGGGCGGGCTGACCATGGGCCACGTCGCGACCCGGGCCAAGGTCGCCAAGACCACGCTCTACCGCCGCTGGCCGTCCAAGAACGAGCTGGTGGTCGACGCCGTCGCCAGCCTCTTCGACGACCTGGTGATGCCCGACCTCGGGAGCCTGCGAGCCGACATCGAGGCCGTGGTCGCCCAGTTCGCCGACCTGCTGGCCCGCCCCGAGACCCAGGCCGCGCTGCTCGCGCTCTTCGCCGAGGGCACCCGGGACCCACAGCTGCGCCGCCGGATCCGGGAGGCCATCGTCGACCCGCAGAAGCGGCTGGTCCGGCAGGGCCGGGCGGCCGCCCAGACCCGCGGCGAACTCGCCCCGGACACCGACCCGGAGACGGCCTGCGAGGAGATCGACATCATCTTCGACACCATCGCCGGGACGGTCGAGCACCGCGTCCTGGTGAGCGGCGAGCCGATCACCGCCGACTGGACCCGCCGGTTCACCAACCTGCTGCTCGGGCCGTTCCCGAGCCTGGTGACCGACTGAGGACCGGCTGAGGACCGACTCGAGACAGGCTCGGGACCGACCGGGGGAGGACACGGCGGAGCCGCCCCGCACCGGGGTGCGTGCGGGGCGGCTCCGCCGGCGTCCGAGGGGCGCCGGGCCCGGTGGCCGTCAGAAGGCGGCGTTCTCCTGGTAGGTGCCCCACTCCTGGCGCAGCGCGTTGCAGATCTCGCCCAGGGTCGCCTCGGCGCGCACCGCGTCCAGCATCGGCGGGATCATCGACTCGCCCGAGCGCGCGGCCGCCAGCATGGCGTCCAGCCCGGCCCGCACCGCCGCGTCGTCCCGGCCCGCCTTGCGCTCCCGCAGCACCCGCACCTGCTCGCGCTCGACCTCGTGGCTGACCCGCAGGATCTCCAGCTCGGGGGTGACGCTGCGCGGGTGGCAGTTGACGCCGACGACGCGCTTGTCGCCCTTCTCCACCGACTGCTGGTACTGGAAGGCCGCCTCGGCGATCTCGCCGGTGAACCAGCCCTCCTCGATCCCGCGCAGGATGCCGGCGGTGATCGGGCCGATCCCGTGGTCCTCGTGCCCCTTGTCCAGGATCCGCTGGAAGATCGCCTCGGCCTGCTGCTCGATCCGGTCGGTGAGCGCCTCGACGTACCAGGAGCCCCCCAGCGGGTCGGCCACGTTGGCGACGCCGGTCTCCTCCATCAGCACCTGCTGGGTGCGCAGGGCGATCTCGGCGGCCTGCTCCGAGGGCAGCGCCAGGGTCTCGTCCAGGGCGTTGGTGTGCAGCGAGTTGGTGCCGCCCAGCACGGCCGACAGCGCCTCGACGGCGGTGCGGACCACGTTGTTGTACGGCTGCTGCGCGGTGAGCGAGACGCCGGCGGTCTGGGTGTGGAAGCGCAGCCACTGCGCCTTGTCGGTCTTGGCGCCGAAGCGGTCGCGCATCCAGCGGGCCCAGATCCGGCGCGCGGCGCGGAACTTGGCGATCTCCTCGAAGAAGTCGAGGTGCGCGTCGAAGAAGAAGGACAGGCCGGGCGCGAAGACGTCCACGTCCAGGCCGCGGGAGAGGCCCAGCTCGACGTAGGCGAAGCCGTCGGCGAGGGTGTACGCCAGCTCCTGCGCGGCCGTCGCCCCGGCCTCCCGGATGTGGTACCCGGAGACAGACAGCGGCTTGTAGGCGGGGATGCCCTGGGCGCAGTAGGCCATCAGGTCGCCGATCAGCCGCAGGTGCGGCTCGGGGGCGAAGAGCCACTCCTTCTGGGCGATGTACTCCTTGAAGATGTCCGTCTGCAGGGTGCCGTTGAGCACCGCCGGGTCGACGCCCTGGCGCTCGGCGGCGACCAGGTACATGCAGAAGATCGGGACGGCCGGGCCGCTGATCGTCATCGAGGTGGTGACCTCGCCGAGCGGGATGCCGTCGAACAGCACCTCCATGTCGGCGGCCGAGTCGATGGCCACGCCGCAGTGGCCGACCTCGCCGAGCGACTTCGGGTCGTCGGAGTCGTAGCCCATCAGGGTGGGCATGTCGAAGGCGACCGAGAGGCCTCCGCCGCCGGCCTCCAGGATCATCCGGTAGCGCTCGTTGGTCTGCTGCGCGTTGCCGAAGCCGGCGAACTGGCGGATGGTCCAGGTGCGGCCCCGGTAGCCCGTGGGGTGCAGCCCGCGGGTGAACGGGTACTCGCCCGGCCAGCCGATCCGCTCGAAGCCCTCGACGGCCTGCCCGGGGGCGGGCCCGTAGACCGGCTCGACCTCGTCGCCGGACAGGGTGGTGAAGTCGGCGTCCCGCGTGCGGGCCTTGTCGTACCGCTGCTGCCAGCGCTGCCGTCCGCGCTCGATCTCCTCGGCGTCCATGACCCCGAACTCCGCTCCGTACGGCCGCCACGGCACCGGGGCGGCACAGCTATTAGGACGTCCTACTAATTTACTCGGACGTCCTACCACCTGTCGACGGCCACCGGGGCCGAACGGCGGATCCCCGCCCCGGAACGCCGAGAGCGCCCCTCCCCGGGCGGGGAGGGGCGCTCTCGGCGGACGAACGCGCGGGTCAGACTCCGGCGGGCTGGCGGGCCCCGGTGCCCGGCTCGAGCAGCTCGGCGGCCTCGCGCGCCACCTTGCGCTCGAAGACGAACGAGGCGAACGGGATGCAGCCGGCGGCCAGGGTCAGGACCATCCGGCCGAGCGGCCACTTCAGCTTCTGCCCGAGCAGGAAGGTCACCACGAAGTACCCGATGTACAGGTAGCCGTGCAGCATCGCGACGTAGGTGGTCAGGTCCTCGGCGGTGTCGAAGCCGTACTTCGCGACCATGAAGCCGCAGAACACCAGCAGCGCCGTACCGGTCGCCACGGCCAGGGCCCGGTACCAGCCCAGCAGGGGGGTCGCCTTCATACTTCGCATCGCCTCGCTCGGCAGGATCGGAGGGCACGCCCGGATCCGCGCACCGCTCCCACGAGGGTAGCCGCCCTCACGGCCTGGCCCGCGCAGCCCCCTCGCCGCCCTCCTCGGCGAAGTCGCCGGCGGCGACCCGCAGCGGCCTGAGCAGCTCGAAGACCTGGCGGCACTGGTCGGCGCCGTACTCCTCCAGCCCGAACTCCATCGCCATGAGCTCCCGGGTGGCCTCCTCGACCACCTCGCGGCCGCGGTCCGTGATCGCGGCGAGCACGCCGCGGCCGTCCAGCGGGTTGGGGCGGCGGGCGACGAGTCCGGCCCGCTCCAGCCGGTCGACGGTGTTGGTGACGCTCGTCGGGTGCACCATCAGGCGCTCGCCGATCTTGGAGAGCGAGAGCTCGCCGGTACGGCTGAAGGTCAGCAGCACCAGCGCCTCGTACCGGGCGAAGGTCAGTCCGTACGGCTTGAGCACCGCGTCGACCCGGGAGAGCAGGATCTGGTGGGCCCGCATGATCGAGGTGATCGCCGCCATCGAGGGCACTCCGCCCCAGCGGCGGGTCCAGAGTTCGTCGGCGCGGGCGATCGGGTCGAAGTCGAGCGCGAGGGGCTTGGGCACCTCCTTACCGTACCGGCGGAAGGGACGTGTGCTACCAGCTGTCCTGATGGTGGACAAGCGCAACACGTGGCGGGATCCCGCCAGTCGGGCGCCCAGGTCCGGACCAGGACGTTGCACGGGTGTGAACGCGGGGCAACGAACCCCCGTCCGGACGGAGTTGGGGAGGCGTTCGCCCACCGCCGCACCAGCAGGCCTCGGTTCGGGCGGTAACCCGCCGCACGTCGGGGTGTTTCACCCCTTTTGTCGGCCTGTTCACATTCACCACCACTGGCGGGACCTGGCCAATTCCTGAGCAAGACCTGTCATTTGACGTGATCGATTGTCATGCTTTCCGCCAACCCAGTCCGGCAGCCACCACCCCCACCCACCGGTGGCCAGCCGCTCGATCGGGCCCCCGCACGCCAGTGCCCGTTCCGCCCCAAGGTGCCGACCCCGGCCCCCGGAGCGAGGTGCGCCCGCGCCCACACGCGGTTTCCCGGAAGGACCCGTCCGTGAAGCGAAAGCTCGCAGCAGTCGCCGTCATCTCCGCCACCGCCCTGCTCTCCGGTGTCGTCCAGGCGAGCGCCGCCCAGGCCGGCCCGGCCCCCGTCCCGCCGGGGCAGGCCGCCGACCAGCAGGCCGCGGCGATCGCCCTGGCCGGCGGTCAGTCCGGTCCGCTGGCGGGCGCGCTGGCGCTCGGCGGCCAGGAGAAGCTGGTCGCGAAGGACGCCGTGGTCGACCAGGACGGCACCCGCCACCTGCGCTTCGAGCGCACCTACGCCGGCCTGCCGGTGCTCGGCGGCGACCTGGTCGTCCACGAGAGCGCGGGCGGCTCGGTGAAGTCGGTCGACAAGGCCGTCACCGCGCAGCTGAGCCTGTCGAGCCTCACCCCGCAGATCCCGGCCGACAAGGCGGCCGCGCAGGCCACCGGCGCGGTCCAGGCCACCGTCGGCGTGGCCGCCGACAAGGACGAGTCCCCGCTGAGCGCCGTGCACCAGACCGGCAAGGCCGAGCTGGTGGTCTGGGCGAGCGACGGCAACCCGCGCCTGGCCTACCGCACCACCGTCGAGGGCGTGCGCGCCGACGGCACCCCGAGCAGCCAGCTGCTGGTGACCGACGCCGCCTCCGGCGAGGTGCTCTCCACCCACGAGCAGGTGCAGACCGCCGCCGGCACCGGCAAGGGCGTCTTCGTCGGCACCGTGCCGCTGACCACCACCCAGAGCGGCAGCTCGTACACGCTGAAGGACGCCACCCGCGGCGGCCAGTCGACGGTCAACATGAAGAACCGGACCTCCGGCTCAGGCACCCTCTACAGCAAGTCGTCCAACACCTGGGGCACCGGCTCGGTCTCCAGCGGCGAGTCCGCCGCCGTCGACGCCCAGTTCGGCGCGGCCGCCACCTGGGACTTCTACAAGAACACCTTCGGCCGCAACGGCATCAAGAACAACGGCGTCGGCGCCACCAGCCGCGTGCACTACGGCTCCAACTACGTGAACGCGTTCTGGAACGACTCCTGCTTCTGCATGTCCTACGGCGACGGCTCGGGCAACACCCACCCGCTGACCGAGATCGACGTGGCCGGCCACGAGATGAGCCACGGCGTCACCTCCGCCACCGCCAACCTCAACTACTCGGGCGAGTCCGGCGGCCTCAACGAGGCCACCTCGGACATCTTCGGCACCATGGTCGAGTTCTCCGCCAACCTGCCCTCCAACCCGCCGAACTACTGGATCGGCGAGCTGATCGACCTCAACGGCGACGGCACCCCGCTGCGCTACATGGACAAGCCCTCCAAGGACGGCGGCTCGGCCGACTCCTGGTACTCGGGCGTCGGCAACCTGGACGTCCACTACTCCTCCGGCGTGGCCAACCACTTCTTCTACCTGCTCTCCGAGGGCAGCGGCGCGAAGAGCATCAACGGCTTCAGCTACAACAGCCCGACCTCCAACGGCTCGACGCTCAGCGGCATCGGCCGGGACAAGGCCGCGCAGATCTGGTACCGCGCGCTGACCGTGTACTTCACCTCCACCACCAACTACGCGGGCGCCCGCACCGGCACCCTGAAGGCCGCGGCGGACCTGTACGGCGCCACCAGCGCCGAGTACAAGGCGGTCGCGGCGGCGTGGAGCGGCGTCAACGTCAACTGACGCACACCGCACGGTGAACAGGACGCCCGGGGCCTCCGTGGAGGGCAGGCCCCGGGCGTCCGGCACGTCCGGGGCCCGGCGCGCGGAGGGCCGGCCCCGGGCGCGCGCCGCGTCCGGGGCCCCCGGCGCGGTGGGTAGCAGCGCTCCCGCAACCCGGCAAGACCGCCCGCTGGCGAGGTCCCGCCAGGGGGACGAACCCGCCCGTACCGGGGCACGGATCGGCAGCCGAACCACCCGCACCAGCGCTGGCGGTTCCTGGCCAATCCCGGTGGGCGGCCTGTCATTTCCTGCCACCGATTGTCATGCTTCTGACCAAGCCCCGTCCGACGGCCCGTCACACCCCCACCCATCGACGGACCGCCAGTGACCGCACGGGAGCGGCACGTCCGCGCCCTACCGCCCCCAAGGCGCCAACCCCGGCGCCCCGGTACGCGGCGCAACCGCGCGCACACCGCGGTTTCGTGGAAGGAACCCCCGCACGTGAAGCGAAAGCTGACAGCCGGCGCCGTACTCTCCGCCACCGCCCTGCTCGCCGGCGTGATCCAGATCGCCGTCGTCCCCGCCGCCCAGGCCGCCGCCCCCGCGCCGGAGCAGCGCGCCGAGCTGCTCGCCCTGGCCGCCGGGCAGAGCGCCCCGGTCGCCCACGCCCTGGCCCTCGGCGGCCAGGAGCAGCTCGTCGTGAAGGACGTCATCGCGGACCGGGACGGCACCCGCCACCTGCGCTACGAGCGGACCTACGCCGGCCTCCCGGTGCTCGGCGGCGACCTGGTCGTCCACCAGAAGGCCGACGGCTCGGTGAAGTCCGTCGACCGGGCCTTCGACGGCCGGCTGTCGGTGCCGAGCCTGACCCCGGGCATAGCCGCCGGGCAGGCGGCCGAGCGCGCCACCGCCGCCGTGCGGGCCACCGTCGGGCTCGCCGCCGACGAGGACGAGGCGGCGCTCGCCAGGGTCGACGGCGCCGGCGCGGCCGAGCTGGTGGTCTGGGCCGCCGACGGCGCCCCGCGGCTGGCCCACCGCACGGTGGTCACGGGCGAGCGGGCCGACGGCACCCCGAGCCGCCAGGAGGTCGTCACCGACGCCGCCACCGGCCAGGTGCTCTCCAGCCAGGAGCAGGTGCAGACCGCGACCGGCACCGGCAAGGGCGTCAACGTCGGCACCGTCACGCTGACCACCACCCAGAGCGGTTCGACCTACCAGCTCAAGGACGCCTCCCGGGGCAACCAGTCCACCACCGACCTCAAGGGCGGCACCTCCGGCAGCGGCACGCTGTTCAGCAACACCACCAACTCCTGGGGCAACGGCTCGCCGTCCAACCGCGAGTCGGCCGCCGTGGACGCCCAGTACGGCGCCGCGGCCACCTGGGACTACTACAAGAACACCTTCGGCCGCAGCGGCATCAAGAACAACGGCGTCGGCGCCGCCAGCCGGGTCCACTACAGCACCAACTACGTGAACGCGTTCTGGGACGACTCCTGCTTCTGCATGACCTACGGCGACGGCTCCGGCAACACCCACCCGCTGACCGCGATCGACGTCTCCGGCCACGAGATGAGCCACGGCGTCACCTCGGCCACCGCGAAGCTGAACTACTCGGGCGAGTCCGGCGGCCTCAACGAAGCCACCTCGGACATCTTCGGGACGATGGTCGAGTGGTCGGCCAACCTGCCCTCCGACCCGCCGGACTACCTGATCGGCGAGAAGCTCAACATCAACGGCAACGGCACCCCGCTGCGCTACATGGACAAGCCCTCCAAGGACGGCGCCTCGGCCGACTACTGGTCCTCCACCGTCGGCAACAAGGACGTCCACTACTCCTCCGGCGTCGCCAACCACTTCTTCTACCTGCTCGCCGAGGGCAGCGGCGCCAAGGTCATCAACGGGGTCAGCTACAACAGCCCGACCTCCAACGGCTCGACGGTCACCGGCATCGGCCGGACCAAGGCGGCCGCCATCTGGTACCGCGCGCTGACCGTCTACATGACCTCCACCACCAACTACAAGGCCGCCCGCACGGCGACCCTGAAGGCCGCGACCGACCTGTACGGCGCCACCAGCACCGAGTACAAGGCGGTCGCCGCGGCCTGGAGCGGGGTCAACGTCAACTGAGCGCGCCCGACGCGCCCCGACCACCCGGTAGGACCTGACCACCCCCGGTAAGAACGGCGACAGGCTGCCGCGGCCCTTTGGGAGAGGAGGCCGCGGCAGCCTGTCGACCGTCGCGTTCGGGGGGAGCGGCTCAGGCGGCGGCCGGCTCCAGCTCGCCGCGCTCCTCCTTGCCGAGCATCCGCTCGGCGACCAGGCCGCCGAGCGGGATCACCGAGAGGACGAACAGCAGGGCGCCGCGCTTGACGTCCCACTTCTGCGCCTGCCACGCCTGGATCCAGAAGACCACGTAGAGCACGAACAGCACGCCGTGGACCATGCCCATCACCGGGACGGCGTCGAAGGACGTGGTCCGCTTCAGCACGGAGCAGATCAGCAGCAGGACGAAGGAGACCCCTTCGGGGCCGGAGACCAGGCGCAGGCGGTGGACGGCGCTGCTGTTCACGTTGGGTACCTCAATACGGGGGTCGGAGGCGCGGACACGCTTGTGAAGCGACGCACAAGCCTTGGCCATTATCACCGAGCACACGTCCGGAGCCCGGCCCGGGGTGCCCCCCGTGAGCGGTCTCACACCGGCCGGCCCGATGTCACAGCTGTGCGCCAGAACCCGCCTGGCGCGGGCGGCCCGTCACCCGCTGCCCCTATCCTGCTGCCCGCGCGCCCACCGGACCGGGGGCCGCACGCATCGGACGACCGGGGGTAGCCACTCATGTTCAAGCGGGACTGGGACCGAAGGACCTGCGCCAAGCGCGGCCACGTCACCTACGCGCCGACCGAGCCCGAGCTGGCCGCCCGGCTGCACGCCGCCACCGCCCTCGGCGACGCCTGGCGCTGCCTGCGCTGCGGCGACTTCGCGCTCGGCGCCCCGCACGGCTCCGGCCCCGCGCAGGACGCCCCGCTGGTGCCCCGCGGCAAGGCGCTGCGCGACCTCTTCATCCTGCGCTTCCTGGCCGTCGAGCGGGTGCTGCGCGGGCTGCTGATCATCGTGGTCGCCTGGGCCGTCTGGAAGTTCTCCAACAGCCAGGACGCGGTGCACCGGATCTTCGACGAGAACCTGACGGTCTTCCGGCCGGTCACCGACCACTTCCACTGGGACCTCGAGCACTCCCCGATCGTCGACACGATCCGGAAGACCTTCGACTACCACAAGAACACCCTGCTGATCGTCGCCGGCGCCCTGCTGGCCTACGCGCTGATCGAGATCGTCGAGGCGGTCGGCCTCTGGCTGGGCCGGCGCTGGGCCGAGTACCTGACGGTGGTCGCCACCGCGGCCTTCCTGCCGCTGGAGGGCTACGAGCTGAGCGAGCACGTCAGCGCGGTGAAGATCTGCACCCTGCTGCTGAACATCGCGGCCGTCCTGTGGATCATGCTCTCCAAGCGGCTGTTCGGGCTGCGCGGCGGCGTGGTGGCCTTCGAGGCGGAGCGCCACTCGGCCTCGCTGCTGGAGGTCGAGGAGGCCGCCGGCACCGTCGCGCCCGCGCACGGGGCGCACGCGCGCGCGTGACCGGCGCGAATGTCGCAGACCGGTACCAGTTCCCACCCCGCCCCTCCCCCTGCCACGGCCGCTGCCAGTAGATTGCGGCCGTGGCACAGTTCAGACTCCAGGGAACCCGGGTACTCGCGGTCGAGTTGGCCGGCGAGGCCGTCAAGGCCAGACACGGCTCGATGGTCGCCTACACCGGCCAGATGAGCTTCAAGAAGCTGACCGGCGGCGGGGACGGCCTGCGCGGCATGGTCGCCCGCCGACTGACCGGCGAACAGATGACCGTCATGGAGGTCAAGGGACAGGGCACCTGTTACTTCGCCGACAAGGCGACCGAGATCAACCTGGTCAGACTGAACGGCGAGACGCTGTTCGTCGAGGCGGACAACCTGCTCTGCACCGAGGGCTCGCTGCGCACCGGCACCACCTTCACCGGGCTCAACGGCATGTCCTCCGGCAACGGCCTGTTCACCACCAAGGTGGAGGGCCACGGCTGGGCCGCCGTCACCTCGAACGGGCCGGCGATCATCCTGCGGGTCGGCAAGGACCAGCCGCTGCGGGTCGACCCCGGCGCCTACGTGGCGCACACCGGCAGCCTGCAGCGCAGCCTGAAGTCGGGCGCCGGCTGGACGACGGTGATCGGGGAGGGCGGCGGCGAGGCCGTCCAGGTGGAGTTCTCCGGAGAGGGACTGGTCTACGTGCAGCCGTCGGAGAAGGTCACCATCGGGGGCGACGTCTGATGGCCTTCACGAAGATCAACGGCAAGATGGTCGAGGCCGTCGTGGTGCCCGGCCAGCGGCTGTTCAGCCAGCGCGGCGCGATGCTCGCGTACACCGGGGACGTCCGCTTCACGCCGAACATCACCGGCGGGCAGGGCGGCGTGATGTCGATGATCGGCCGCCGGGTGGCCAACGAGGACACCCCGCTGATGACCGTCGAGGGTCAGGGCCGGGTCATGTTCGGCCACGGCGGCCACCACGTCCACGTGATCGACCTGGTCGGCGACACCCTGTACGTCGAGGCGGACCGGCTGCTGGCCTTCGAGGGCACGCTGCAGCAGTCCACCATGTTCATGGGCTCGCAGGGCGGCGTGATGGGCATGGTCCGCGGCCAGGTCACCGGCCAGGGCCTGTTCACCACCAAGCTGGACGGGCAGGGCTCGGTCGCGGTGATGGCGCACGGCGGCGTCTTCGAGCTGCCGATCGTCCCGGGCCAGTCGGTGCACGTCGACCCGCAGGCGTACGTGGCGCACCGCGGCCAGGTGCAGAACAAGCTGTCCACGGCGCTGGGGTGGCGCGACATGATCGGCCGCGGCTCCGGCGAGGCGTTCCAGCTGGAACTGTCCGGACAGGGTGCGGTGTACGTCCAGGCGAGCGAGGAGAAGCTCTGATGTCCTACCCGCCGCAGCCGCCCCACGGGCAGTCCCCGTACGACCAGCCGACCCAGCCCGGCTTCGCCGTCCCCCCGCCGCCGCCCCCGGGCTACGGGCCGCAGGGCGGCTACCCGCAGCAGGGCGGGTACCCCCAGCAGGGGGGCTACCCCCAGCAGGGCGGGTACCCGCAGCAGGGCGGCTACCCGCCGCCGCCTCCGCCGCAGCCCCAGCAGGCCTACGCCCAGGAGCAGTTCGGCGGGCCGCAGGCCCCGCTGCCGAGCGCCCACGGGGGCGGCGCCGGCCCGGTGGTGTACGACGCCCACAGCCTGCCGGCGAACGACAACGTCAACCCGTACGCCTTCTCGGTCGACCTGAACGGCTCGTACTTCCTGCAGAAGGGCAAGATGGTCGCCTACTACGGCGACATCAGCTTCAAGGGCGTCGGCGCCGGCGTGCTGGACCGGATGATCGGGCAGCACTTCAACTCGCCGATGCACGCGGCGGACTGGGTGGTCGCCCAGGGCCGCGGCAAGCTGCTGCTGGCGGACCGCGCCTTCGACCTCAACTCCTACGACCTGGACGAGGGCAACCTGACCGTCCGCTCGGGGAACCTGCTGGCCTTCGAGCCGACGCTGCGGCTCAAGCAGTCGATCATCCCGGGCTTCCTCACCCTGATCGGCACCGGCAAGTTCGTCGCCGCCTCCAACGGGCCGGTGCACTTCGTCGAGCCGCCGATCCGGGTGGACCCGCAGGCGCTGGTCGGCTGGGCGGACTGCCCGGCGCCGTGCCACCACTACGACCACGACTACATGCACGGCCTGATCGGCGGCATCCGCCGGCTGACCGGGCTCGGCGGGGCGTCCGGCGAGGAGCACCAGTTCGAGTTCATCGGCGCCGGGCAGGTGCTGCTGCAGTCCAGCGAGAAGCTGATGGCCGAGCGCTCGGTCGGCCAGGTGGGCGCCGAGGCGGGCATCCCGATGGGCGGCGTGCCGTCCCAGCCGGGCGCGGCCGGCCACGGCGGGCACGGCGGGGGCAACCTCAACGTGCCGGGTCTCGGTAACCTGGGCGACCTGGGACGGCGTTTCGGCCTGTAAACTTGTACAAGATTTAACTAAATCGGGTATGCTGTCCCCATGGATGCGCACACGATCGACACCGCGGACACCCCTCCGTCGCAGCCGGAGGGGGAAACCCCCTGGCTGACCGCCAGGGAGCAGCGGATGTGGCGCGCCCACCTGGAGGTCGCCAAGCTGCTGGACTACCAGCTCAGCCGCGAACTCCAGCCGCACAACCTGGCCATCAACGACTACGAGATCCTGGTCGTCCTCTCCGAGGCCCCCGACCGCCGGATGCGGATGACCGACCTCGCGACGGCCACCCTGCAGTCCAAGAGCCGCCTCTCGCACCAGATCACCCGCATGGAGACGGCCGGCCTGGTGCTGCGCCAGGAGTGCCCCGGCGACCGCCGGGGCCTCTACGCCCACCTCACCGAGCAGGGCTGGGACACCATGCAGCGGGTCGCCCCCGACCACGTGCGCAGCGTCCGGGCGCACTTCATCGACCGCTTCACCCCGGAGCAGCTGGACGCCATGTACGAGGCCCTCGCCCCGGTCGCCGAACACCTCCGCGGCCTCCGCGGCCGCTCCTGACCCCTCCCCGACACGTCCAAGGGCGGGCCCGTGCGCGTGCGCACGGGCCCGCCCTTGGACGTGCGTCAGGCCTGGGTCAGGCCGGCGACGAGGCGGTCGGCGGCGCCGTAGGGGTCGAGCTCGCCCGACACCACGCGCTCGGCCAGGCCGGCCAGGTGGCGGTCCCCGTGCAGGTCGCCGATCCGGGCGCGCAGTTCGGCCAGCGCGATCGCCTCGATCTCGTCGGCGGCGCGCCGGCGCCGGCGCGCGGCCAGCTCGCCGTGCTCCTCCAGCCAGGCGCGGTGCTTCTCCAGCGCCTCGACGACCTCGTCCACGCCCTCGCCGCGGGCCGCGACGGTCTTGACGATCGGCGGGCGCCAGTCCCCCGCCCCGCGGGCCTCGCCGAGCCCCAGCATGTGGTTGAGCTCGCGGGCCGTGGCGTCGGCGCCGTCCCGGTCGGCCTTGTTGACCACGAAGAGGTCGCCGATCTCCAGGATCCCGGCCTTGGCGGCCTGGATGCCGTCGCCCATGCCGGGGGCGAGCAGCACCACGGTGGTGTCCGCCTGGGCGGCGACCTCCACCTCGGACTGGCCCACGCCGACGGTCTCGACCAGGATCACCTCGCAGCCGGCGGCGTCGAGCACCCGCAGCGCCTGCGGCGCCGCCCAGGACAGCCCGCCGAGGTGGCCGCGGGTGGCCATCGAGCGGATGAACACCTCGGGGTCGGTGGCGTGGTCCTGCATCCGGACCCGGTCGCCGAGCAGGGCGCCGCCCGAGAACGGCGAGGACGGGTCGACGGCCAGTACGCCGACGCGCTTGCCGAGCCGCCGGTAGGCGGAGACCAGGGCGGAGGTGGAGGTGGACTTGCCGACCCCGGGCGAGCCGGTCAGGCCCACCGTGTAGGCCCGACCGGTGTACGGCGCGAGGGCGGCCATGGCCTCGCGCAGCTCCGGGGCGGCGTTCTCGACCAGCGTGATCAGCCGGGCGACCGCCCGCGGCCGTCCCTCGCGGGCCTGTTCGACCAGCGTGGCGACATCGATCATCAGGAGCTCCTAGCGCAGATGCCGACGGGGCTGCGGAACCGCTTGTGGCGGTCCGCAGCCCCGAAGGTATGTCAGATGATCAGGCCTTCGGAACGCGCACGATGAGCGCGTCGCCCTGACCGCCGCCACCGCACAGCGCGGCCGCACCGACACCGCCGCCGCGGCGCTGCAGCTCCAGCGCCAGGTGCAGCACCACGCGGGCGCCGGACATGCCGATCGGGTGGCCGAGCGCGATCGCGCCGCCGTTGACGTTGACGATGTCCGCGGAGACGCCCAGGTCCTTGGTCGACTGGTGGGCAACGGCCGCGAAGGCCTCGTTGATCTCGATCAGGTCGAGGTCGGAGACCTCCAGGCCCTCCTTGCCCAGCGCGTGCTTGATCGCGTTGGACGGCTGCGACTGCAGCGAGTTGTCCGGGCCGGCCACGTTGCCGTGCGCGCCGATCTCGGCGATCCAGCTCAGGCCCAGCTCCTCGGCCTTGGCCTTGCTCATCACGACCACCGCGGCGGCGCCGTCGGAGATCTGCGAGGAGGTGCCGGCGGTGATCGTGCCGTCCTTGGCGAACGCCGGGCGGAGCCGGGCCAGGCCCTCGACGGTGGTGTCGGCGCGGATGCCCTCGTCCTGGGAGAACAGCACCGGCTCGCCCTTGCGCTGCGGGATGGCGACCGGGACGATCTCGGCGTCGAAGACGCCGTCGGCCTGCGCCTTGGCGGCCCGCTGGTGGGAGGCGGCCGCGATCTCGTCCTGCACCTCGCGGGCGATGCCCAGCCGGGTGTTGTGCTTCTCGGTCGACTCGCCCATCGGGATGTTCTCGTAGGCGTCGGTGAGGCCGTCGTGGGCCATCGCGTCGAGCAGCTCGACCGCGCCGTACTTGTAGCCCTCGCGGGACTTCGGCAGCAGGTGCGGGGCGTTGGTCATCGACTCCTGGCCGCCGGCCACCACCACGTCGAACTCGCCGGCGCGGATCAGCTGGTCGGCCAGCGCGATGGCGTCCAGGCCGGAGAGGCACACCTTGTTGATGGTGAGCGCCGGGACGTTCATCGGGATGCCGGCCTTGACGGCGGCCTGGCGGGCCGGGATCTGGCCGGCGCCGGCCTGCAGCACCTGGCCCATGATCACGTACTGGACCTGGTCACCCGTGATGCCCGCCCGCTCGAGTGCGCCCTTGATCGCGAAGCCGCCGAGGTCGGCGCCGGAGAAGCCCTTGAGGGATCCGAGCAGGCGGCCCATCGGGGTCCGCGCACCGGCAACGATCACAGAGGTGGTGTTGGTCATGGGACGAGCCCCTTCGCACGTCGTGGCCAGGTGAGGATGCGCTCAATGTACTGACCTGCTACCCGCCCGTCACCGGAGCGACGGTGTGATCGAGCGCACTGGCACCCTCCAGTCAACACCGTGTCAACGCGGTCCGGGTGAAACGCGACCGTGTGAGCAGATTCGCACCTCCGGCGCTGGCGCCGCTCAAGACCGATGCGCTGCACTGGTGCCACCGCTTTCCCACCCCCGACCCGCCTCCCGGAGGTCGCCGTGCTGACCCGTATCGACCACATCGGCATCGCCTGCCGCGACCTCGACCGGACGGTCGAGTTCTACCGCTCCACCTACGGCTTCGAGGTCTTCCACGAGGAGGTCAACGAGGAGCAGGGCGTCCGCGAGGCCATGCTCAAGATCAACGACACCGGGGACGGCGGCGCCTCCTACCTCCAGCTGCTGGAGCCGACCCGGCCCGACTCGACCGTCGCCAAGTGGCTGGAGAAGAACGGCGAGGGCGTGCACCACATCGCCTTCGGCACCGCGGACGTCGACGGCGACGCCGAGGCCATCCGGGGCAAGGGCGTCCGGGTCCTCTACGACGAGCCGCGGATCGGCTCGATGGGCTCGCGGATCACCTTCCTGCACCCCAAGGACTGCGGCGGCGTGCTGACCGAGCTGGTCACCTCCGCCCGACCGGGCGCGGACGGCGCCCACTGAGGGCCCCTCGGTGCCGCCCGCCGGGGCCTCCCGGTGCCGCCCGCCAGGGCGGCACCGCCCCGGCCGACGGTCATGACCCGTCAGTAACCTCGCCCGGAGGCCGGAAAACCCCCACGCGGCCATTCCCCCGCCCTGCCGTCCCACTACAATGCCCAGGTGCGCGAAGGCTCCGGGTGACGGAGGCGACGGGCACGGCCGATGACAGGCCCGTCCGCCCCCCGGTGGCCGGCCCGTCGCAGGGGAGTCCAGTACGCGGGCACGGCTGAACCGTCGCAACACGGATCTGTCACCATTCTCCACAAGGCAAGAGTTCGCCCAGGAGTCCACCCGGACGGGGGAACGCGGAACCACCGCGCTTCCACGCCGAGGGCTCCGACGACCGCGGCGGGCGCCCCCGGACAGACCGGCGGGCCGTCCACCGGCTGCGGATGCAAGGAGCCAGTCGGACCGACCCCCGGACAACGGGGACCCCGGACCGGCCGGGTCGAGGACGCGACCAGGAGATGGATGGGACCGCGGAGTGCGGGGCAACGACCGCTACGAGGTTGACGATCACCTCTCCCAGTTCGAGGCCGAGATGGGTCGGACTCGAAAGGAGCGGGACAAAGCAGTCGAGCATGCCGAGGACCTCGCCTACCAGGTGGAGGTGCTCCGGGCCAAGCTGCACGAGTCCCGGCGCATGCTCGCCCAGCCGCGCGCCTTCGACGCCGTCTCCGGCCAGGCCGAGCAGATGCTCCGGACCGCCGAGATGCAGGCCCAGCAGCTGCGCGCCGACGCCGAACGGCAGCTGCGCGACTCCCAGGCCGCCACCCAGCGGATCATGGCCGAGGCCGCCGAGCGCACCGCCCGGCTGGAGGCCGAGCTCACCGCCCGCCGCCGCCAGCTCGAGGACGAGCTCACCGAGCTGCGCCGCACCGCCGAGCAGCACGTCAACGGCTGGGCCGAGCAGACCCGGGCCGGGTCCGAGCAGGAGGCGCAGCGCCTCCTGCAGGAGGCCCGCGTCGAGGCCGAGCGGATGGTCGCCGCCGCCCGCGCCGAAGCCGTCGCCCTCTCCGACCAGGCCCGCGCGCAGACCGCCGCGGACGTCGACGCCGCCCGCGGCGAGGCCCATGCCGCCGCCGAGGCCGCCATCCAGCGCGCCCAGAGCGACGCCGAGCGCCTGCTGCGCGCCGCCTCCGAGCAGGCCCAGCAGGCCGGCGCCCAGGCCGCTGCCGAGGTCGGCGCGGCCCGCGGCGAGGCCCAGCAGCAGCTCGCCGCCGCCCATGCGGCCGCCGAGCAGCAGCTCGCCGCCGCCCGGGCGGAGATCAACCGGCTCAAGGAACAGGCCACCGCCGAGCAGACCCGCGCCGAGCAACAGCTCGCCGCCGCGAAGGCCGAGATAGAGCGGCTGCGCGCGGAGGCGATCGCCGAGGCCGAGCGCACCCGCCGCGAGGCCGCAGAACTCCGTGCCCAGGCCGAGCAGGCCGCCGAACAGCTCCAGGCCGACGCCGAGGCCGCCGCCGAGCGCAAGGTCGCCGACGGCGAGGCCGCCAACGAGCAGCGCTCGCAGACCGCCCGCGCCGAGGTCGCCCGGATGGTCGCCCAGGCCACCAAGGAGGCCGAGGCCATCCGCGCCGAGGCCGCCACCAAGCAGGCCCAGGCGGACGCCGCCAAGGCCGCCGCCGCCGAGGAGAGCGAGCGGCTGCGGGCCACCGCCGAGTCCGTCGCCGGCGAACTGCGCGCCGAGGCCGAGGCCGCGATCGCCGAGCTGCGCGCCCAGGCCGAGCGGGACGTCGCCGAGCTGCGCGCCCTCGCCGAGGCCGAGGCCCAGCGCCTGCGCAACGAGGCCGAGGAGGAGGGCCGGGCGGCCGGCGCCAAGGACGCCACCGTCCACCTCGCCAAGGCCGCCAAGACCGCCGAGGAGGTGCTCGGCCGGGCCGACCGGGACGCCGAGACCGCCCGCACCGAGGCCGCCACCGAGGCCGAGCGGATCCGCACCGAGGCCGCCGCCGAGGCGCAGCGCCTGCGCGAGCAGGCCCAGGCCGCCGTCGAGCAGGCCCAGAACGCCGCCCTGGACGACGCCGCCGCGATCCGCGAGCGGATCGAGCAGATGCAGGACGAGGCGGCCCGGCTGCGGGCCGAGGCCGAGGAGCTGCGCGCCCACGCCGCCGCCGAGGCCGACCGGGTCCGCGGCGAGGCCCGCCGCCAGGCCGTCATGCAGATCGAGGAGTCGGCGAAGAACGCCGAGGAGCTGCTCACCAAGGCCAAGGCCGACGCCGACGAGCTGCGCGCGGGTGCGGCCGGCGAGGTCGAGCGGCTGCGCGAGCAGGCCCAGCAGCAGGCCGCCGAGACCCAGGGCCGGGCCGAGCAGACCCTGGCCCGGGCCCGCGCCGAGGCGGAGAAGACCACCGCCGCCGCCGAGCAGCAGGGCCAGGACGCCCTCGCCGCGGCCAAGGCCGCGGCCGCCGAGAACCGGACCGCCGCCGAGCGCGAGACCGCCGAAATGCGCCGGGAGGCAGCCGAGTTCGACCAGCGGGTGCGGGCCGAGGCGACCGCCGCCGCGGACGCCCTGACCGCCGCCGCGCAGGCCGGCGCCAACGCCGTCCGGGACGCCGCGGTGGCCGACGCCGAGCGCGTGCGCACCGAGGCCGACGCCGAGGCCGTCCGCACCAGGGGCGAGGCCGAGGCCGCCGCCGAGGCGCTGCGCCAGGAGAGCCTGCGCGCCCACGAGGAGGCCGCCGCCGGGCTGCTGCGTGAGCGCGAGGAGACCGCCGAACAGCTGGCCGCGGCGCGGACCGCCCGCGAGCAGGCCGAGCAGGCCGCCGCCGAACTGACCGAACGCACCGCCGCCGAGACGGCCGCCCGCCGCTCCGAGGCCGAGGCGTACGCCGACCGCGTCCGGACCGAGGCCGAGCAGACCGCCACCGAGCTGCGCGAGCTCGCCGAGCGGGAGACCGCCGAGCAGCGCGAGGCCGCAGACCGCGAGACCGCCCAGCAGCGCGAGCTGGCCGAGCGGGAGACCACCGAGCAGCGGGCCCTCGCCGAGCGGGAGACCGCCGAGCAGCGCGAGGCCGCCGAGGCGCACGCCGCCGACGTCCGGGCCGTGGCCGAACAGGCCGCCGCCGAACTGACCGAGCGCACCGCCACCGAGACGGCCGCCCTGCGCGCCGAGGCCGAGGAGCTGCTGGAGAACGCCCGCAGCGCCGCCGAGCAGCGGCAGGCCGAGGCCGCGCGGGACGCCAAGGCCGTCCGCGAGAAGGCCGCCGCCGACCTGACCCTGGCCGCCGAGCAGGCCGAGACGGTCCGCGCCGAGGCCGGCCGTGAGCTGTCCGAGGCCCGCGCGACCGCCGACGGCATCCGCGCCGAGGCCACCGCCGTCCTGGAGCAGGCCCGGATCGACGGCGACGAGCTCGTCGCCGCCGCCAGGGCCGAGGGCGCCGGTCTGGTCGAGGCCGCCGAGGAGGAGGCCGCCGAGGTCCGCCAGTCGGTGGCCGGCATGCACGAGGCCGCCGCGGAGCAGATCGCCGAGCGGAAGGCCGCCGTCGAGCGCGAGGCAGCGGAGGTGCTCGGCCAGGCCGAGCAGGCCGCGGCCGAGCTGCGCGAGCTCGCCGAGCGGGAGACCGCCGAGCAGCGCGAACTGGCCGACCGCGAGACCGCCGAGCAGCGGGCCCTCGCCGACCGCGAGACCGCGCAGCTGCGCGAGCTCGCCGAGCGGGAGACCGCGGAGCTGCGCGAGCTCGCCGAGCGCGAGACGGCCGAGCTGCGGGCCCGCACCGAGGCCGAGACCACCGCGCTGCGCGAGCGGACCGAGCTGGAGCTGGCCGCCGAGCGCGAGGCCCACGAGGCCGAGCTGGCCCACGAGCGCGCCGAGGCCCAGGCCTACGACGAGCAGCTGCGCACCGCGGCCGACGCCGAGCTGCGCGCCGCCCAGGACGCCGCCGACCAGCTGCGCACGGAGGCCGAGAACCAGGCCGTCCGCACCGTGGCCGCCGCCGACGAGCGCTCCGCCGCCCTGGTCGCCGACGCCGAGGAGCTGGCCGCCGCGCTGCGCGCCGAGGCCGAGGAGTACGCGCTCGCCACCCGCACCCTCGCCGACGAGTACGACGCCGCCACCCACAGCCGCGCCGACGCGTACGACGCGGAGACCCGGGAGGCCGCCGAGCAGTTCGACCGGGCCACCCGCGAGCAGGCCAACTCCGTCCTGGAGAAGGCCTTCGCGGACGCCGAGGCGCTCGGCGAGGACGCCCAGACCACCGCGCTGGCCACCACCGCCGCCGCCGAGGAGCAGGCGGACGCGATGGTCGCCGCCGCCCGCAAGGAGGCCGACCGGCTGGTCGCCGCCGGCGAGGCGGCCGGCCAGGGCGAGGTCGAGAAGGGCCGCTCGGACGCCGACGCGCTGCTCGCCGAGGCCCGCCGGGACGCCACCGCGATCCGCGAGCGCGCCGAGGAGCTGCGCGAGCGCACCGACGCCGAGGTCGAGGCGCTGCACGAGCGCGCCCGCAAGGAGAACGCGGCGGCCATGAAGTCGGCCGGCGAGCGGGTGGACGCGCTGGTGACGGCCGCCCAGGAGCAGCTGACCGAGGCCGAGGAGCAGGCGGTGAACACCGTCGCCGAGGCCGAGGACCGCGCCGCGGCGCTGGTCGCGGCCGCCGAGGACCGCGCGAACGAGCTGACCTCGGAGGCGTCCGCGGAGGCCAGCAAGGTCCGGATCTCGGCCGTCCGCAAGGCCGAGGGCCTGCTGAAGGAGGCCGAGACCAAGCTGTCCGACTCCACCGACCGCGCCGAGGCGCTGATCGTCAAGGCCGAGGCCAAGCTGCAGTCGGCCGAGACCGAGGCCGAGGAGCGGCTGGAGAGCGCGGCCGCCGAGGCGGAGAAGCGCCTGCAGGACGCCGACCGCAGTGCGGAGGAGCAGGTCGAGCTGGCGAAGGCGGAGGCGGAGCGGCTGCTCGCCGATGCTCGGGCGGAGGCGAAGCGGATCACCGACGAGGGCCGGCGCGAGCTGGACGAACTGGTGCGCCGCCGCAAGGACATCAACACCGAGATCTCCAGGGTCCAGGACGTGCTGTCCGCCCTGGAGGCCTTCGAGGCACCGTCACCGGTCGCACAGGCAAACGGGGGAAGCAACACCAAGAAGGACGGGGGCGCCAAGGCAGGTGCCGGAATCGGCTCCCCCCGGTCGGGTGGCAATCGCTCCAAGAACGCACCACCCGATTGAGCGGACATTGTCCGCGGGACAACGGCATTTCGCCGTCGACACTCCGGTACCGTGTCAGGATTCCCTCAACCACCTCAGCGGTTTGACGACAGGAAGCCCAGAACCCCATGAGCGACAGTCACTCCCCTCACGGCTTCGACCTGGTGCGCCGTGGGTACGAGCGTGCCCAGGTCGACGAGCGGATCACCAAGCTGGTGGCCGACCGTGACAGCGCACTGACCCGGATCAGCGCGCTGGAGAAGCGCATCGAGGAGCTCCACCTGGAGACCCAGACCGCGCAGGCCGCGGTCACCGAGGCGGAACCGTCCTACGCCGGTCTCGGCGCCCGGGTCGAGAAGATCCTGCGCCTCGCCGAGGAGGAGGCCAAGGACCTGCGCGACGAGGCGCACCGCGCCGCCGAGCAGCACCGCGAGCTCGCCGAGGCCGCCGCCCAGCAGGTCCGCACCGAGGCCGAGAACTACGCCAAGGACCGCAAGGCCAAGGCGGAGGACGAGGGTCTGCGGATCGTCGACAAGGCGAAGAGCGACAGCGCCCAGCTGCGCGCCGAGGCCAACAAGGACGCCCAGAACAAGCGCGAGGAGGCGGACGCCCTCTTCGAGGAGACCCGCACCAAGGCCGCCCAGGCCGCGCTGGAGTTCGAGACCAACCTGGCCAAGCGCCGCGAGCAGTCCGAGCGGGACCTCGCCGCCCGTCAGGCCAAGGCCGAGAAGCGCCTGGCGGAGATCGAGCACCGGGCCGAGCAGCTGCGCCTGGAGGCCGAGAAGCTGCGCACCGACGCCGAGCGCCGCGCCCGCCAGACCGTCGAGACGGCCCAGCGCCAGTCCGAGGACATCGTGGCCGACGCCAACGCCAAGGCCGACCGGATCCGCAGCGAGTCCGAGCGCGAGCTGGCGGCGCTCACCAACCGCCGCGACAGCATCAACGCCCAGCTGACCAACGTCCGCGAGATGCTGGCGACGCTGACCGGCGCGGCCGTGGCCGCCGCCTCGCTGCCGGGCGACGACACCATGGGCGTGCCCGCCCAGCAGTCGCGCTGACGCCGTGTCCCGCACCCCGCGGGACGACGACAGGCCCTCACCCGCCCGGGTGAGGGCCTGTCGTCGTGTGCGGCTTCATCACCTCGGGTAGGCCCCGTCGGGCCGCTGGTGCCCGCTGCTGAGCTGGTTGCCCTCGTCGTCGGAGACGGTGCCGAACCACGAGGTGCACCAGACCGAGACCGAGTCGGGCCAGTACTGCACCTCGAACGGGTGACCGGATCCGTGGTCGCCGTAGGAGGTGACGATGAAGGTCTCCCCCGGGCGCAGCCAGTAGTCCTCGCCGAGCGGCTCCAGGGTCAGTTCGACCAGGCCCTCGCCCCGGTTGGTCACGGGCATCCGGCCGGTCACCTCCAGTGCGGAGAAGTCCCAGCCGGCCGAGTCGTCCCTCATCCGGCCGCCACCCGGGCCAGCAGCTTGCGGACGGCGGCGTCGAACGCCTCCGGCGCCTCCAGCGCGCTCAGGTGACCCACCCCGGGGATGACGGTCAGTTCGGCGTCCGGGCGGGCCCGGACCATCAGCTCGGCCTCCTCCGGCGCCACCAGGGCGTCCTGCGCGCCCGCGACGACCGCCACCGGCACCCGAAGCCCGGCGAGCACGTCCAGGGCGTCCGGGCGGGCCGCCATGGCCCGCTGGGCCCAGGCGACGGCGGCCGGCGCAGCGGCGGCGACGAGCGCCTGGACCCGCTCCACCAGGTGCCGCGAGTCCGGGCCGAGCTGCCCGGCGGCCACCTCCTCGTCGAGCAGCAGCTGGACGCTGGCGCGGGCCGTGACGGCGGCCGCGATGCGCTCCCGGTTGGCCCGCACCGCGTCGGTGTCGGCGGTGGCGCGGGTGTTGGCCAGCAGCAGGCCGGCCAACCGCTCCGGGTGGCGGCGGGCGAAGGCCAGCGCCGCGTAGCCGCCCATGGAGAGCCCGCCGACCACCGCCCGGTCGATGCCGGCCGCGTCCAGCAGCAGCGCGAGGTCGTCGGCCACCAGGTCCAGCGAGGGCTCGTCGGCGCCCAGCTCGGTGCCGCCGAAGCCGCGCTGGTCCGGGGCGATCACCCGGGCCTCGTCACCGGTGCGACCGGGCAGCGCGTCCAGTTGGGCGGACCACATCGAGGCGTTCAGCGGGAAGGCGTGCAGCAGCACGAGTGGGGTTCCGGTACCGCTCTCGCGGACCGACACTGCGGAGGGGAGCTGGGTCATGGGCCCACCGTATTCCGGCACGCCCGGCGGGCCCACTCAGCGGGCCGCGATATCCCCTTTGTCCTAGCCTGACTGAGAGTAAGGGAGCGCGAATGATCGAGTTGCACGACCTGACAAAACGTTACGGCAAGACACTCGCGGTGGACCGGCTCAGCTTCCGGGTCCCCCAGGGCGTGGTGACCGGCTTCCTCGGCCCCAACGGCGCCGGCAAGTCGACCACCATGCGCATGATCCTCGACCTCGACCGCCCCACCGGCGGCCGCGTCACCATCGACGGCAAGCGCTACGGGCAGCTCAGCGAGCCGCTCAAGTACATCGGCGCGCTGCTGGAGGCCAAGGCCGTCCACCCCGGCCGCACCGCCCGCGACCACCTGCTCTGGCTCGCCCAGAGCAACCGGATCCCGGAGCGCCGGGTGGACGAGGTGCTCGGCCTGGTCGGCCTCACCCCGGTCGGCCGCAAGCGGGCCCGCGGCTTCTCGCTCGGCATGGGCCAGCGCCTGGGCATCGCCTCGGCGCTGCTCGGCGACCCGGAGATCGTGATGTTCGACGAACCGGTCAACGGCCTCGACCCGGAGGGCATCCTCTGGATCCGCAACCTGATGAAGCGGCTCGCCTCCGAGGGCCGGACGGTCTTCGTCTCCTCGCACCTGATGAGCGAGATGGCCGTCACCGCCGACCACCTGGTGGTCATCGGCCGGGGCCGGCTGCTCGCGGACCTGCCGATGCCGGAGTTCATCCGCCGCAACTCCCGCTCCGCCGTGCGGCTGCGCAGCCCGCACCCGGAGCGTCTGCTCGACGTCCTGGCCGACGCCGGGATCCGGCACGAGCCGGGCCCGGAGGGCTCCTACGAGGTGGTCGACGGCGATCTCGCCAGGATCGGCGACCTGGCGGCGGCGCACGGCGTCGTGCTGCACGAACTCAGCCCGCAGCAGGCCTCGTTGGAGGAGGCGTTCATGCAGATGACGGCCGACTCGGTGGAGTACCACGCGGGTGACGGCCCGGGCCGCGACGCGGCCGGCGCGCCCGGCACGTGGGGTGCCGGGTGGAAGGCGGACGGCGCCCGGCAGGCCGCGGCGGCCCGGCAGGAGGAGAACTGAGATGACGTCCTTCCCCGCGATCCTGCGCTCCGAGTGGACGAAGATCCGCAGCGTCCGCTCGACGGTCTGGACGCTCGCGCTGGCCTTCGTCGTCACGGTCGGCATCGGTGCGCTGCTGTCCCTGCTCACCAACAACAACTTCTCCGAGTTCCGGCGCAACGAGGAGTCCCCGTTCGACGCCACCGGCACGGCCTTCTCCGGCATCATGCTCGGCGAGCTCGCCATCATCGTGTTCGGCGTGCTGGCGATCGGCAACGAGTACAGCAGCGGCATGATCCGGGTCACCCTGGCGGCCGTCCCGCAGCGCGGCACCCTGCTGGCAGGCAAGGCCGCGGTGCTCGGCGGACTGGCCCTGGCGGTCTCGCTGGTGACGGCCTTCGTCACCTTCTTCGTCGGCCAGTCGCTGCTCGGCTCGCACTCCACCGGCCTCGGTGAACCGCACGTGCTGCGCGCGGTGTTCGGCGCCGCGCTGTACCTGACGATGCTCTGCCTGTTCTCGGCCGGCGTCACCACGATGCTGCACAACCAGACGCTCGCCCTGGGCGTGCTGGTGCCGTTCTTCTTCCTGCTGTCGCCGATCCTCTCGGCGGTGCCGAAGGTCAAGACGCTGGCCCACTACTTCCCGGACTACGCGGGCTCCCGGATGCTGCTGGTGTACGAGCAGCACGGCCAGCCGTACGGGCCGTGGGCCGGCTTCGCGATCTGCCTGGCCTGGACGCTCGCGGCCCTGCTCGGCGGTGCGCTGGTGCTCAAGAAGCGGGACGCCTGAACGGGTTCAGTAGCGGGGGGCGCCGCGGCCGCGCAGCACGTTGGAGGCCCGGCGCTCGCGCGCCCCCCAGCAGGCCCGGTGCCAGTGCCGACGGTCGTCCACGCCGGCGCCGTGCATCGGCCAGGCCACCACGTGGCCCACGCCGGGCGGGATCTCCTGGTCGCAGCCGGGGCAGCGGTAGTGCCGCCCGGCCGTCCCGGCCACCGTCTGGACCACCCAGTCGTCGCCCTGGTAGCTCTCGGTGCGGCGCAGCGATCCGCCGAGCGGTGCGGCCGGTTCGGCGCTGTCGCGGGGGTCGGCGGTCTTGATCCGGTTGCGGCGCGGCGACACGTCGGCATACCTCTCTTCCGGGGGGATCGGGCCGTTCCAGCCTACGGCCGCCCGGCCCTCCCGGAGGCCTCTATCACGGCATCGCCCGGTGGTCCCGGGTTTTTGCCGAGATCCACCCGATCTTCGGGGAAATTCGGGTTTCCGCGTGCCGTTGGCACATGACATCGGATACCCACGAGGGGAACAGGCGGGGCCCGCAAACCCTGCGTGCACCCGAGGAGGCCCCATCCATGACCAAGACCAGCGCCCGCGCCGAGACCCGTCGCCCCGTCGGGGTCCGGCCGCCCGCAGCCGGCGCGGCCCTGACCGCCGTCACCCCGGTGGCGGCCGCCGGCGAGCCGTTGCCGCTCCCCCAGCGGGCCGGCGCGCTGCCGGCGGACACCGCTCCGGTACGGGTCGGCGCGTTCCTGCTGTCCGCGCAGTTCCCCGGGCAGACGCACGGCGAGGTGCTGGACCGCACCGTCCGGGCCGCCGTCGAGGCCGAACGGGCCGGCCTGGACAGCGTCTGGCTGGCCGAGCACCACTTCGTCCCGTACGGCGTCTGCCCCAATGCGGCCACGATGGCCGGGCTGCTGCTGGGCCGGACCCGCCGGATCGGTGTCGGCACGGCGGTGAGCGTGCTCTCCACCACCCACCCGGTGGCGCTCGGCGAGCAGGCCGCGCTGCTGCACCTCACCTCCGGCGGGCGGTTCACGCTCGGGGTGGGCCGCGGTGGGCCGTGGATCGACCTGGACGTGTTCGGCAGCGGTGTGGAGGCCTTCGAGAACGGCTTCGCGGAACGGCTGGAGCTGCTGCTGCGCTGGCTGCGCGGCTCCCGGGTGGGCGCGGACGGCCCGCAGTTCTCCTTCCCCGAGGTGGCGGTGGTGCCGCGGGCCGCCGAGCCCCTGCGCCGGTCGGGCCTGGGGAGTTGGCTCGGCCTCGGCGAGACCGCCGGCCCGGTGCGCCTGCCGCGCCAGCGCCAGGACGTCGAGGGCCTCGGCGGTGAGGGCCCCGGCGAGGAGCTGACCGCGTCCGGGCGGCCGGTGGCGGGGCCGCCGGTGGTGGTCGCCTGCACCTCGCCGGGCGGGGTGCGGCTCGCGGCCGAACGCGGCCTGCCGATGCTGCTCGGCATGCACTCGGGCGACGAGGACAAGCTGCAGATGCTGGAGCTGTACCGCACCGCCTGGCTGGCCGCGGGGCGCAGCGAGGAGCAGCTGCGCCGGGTCGGCCGCCAGCACGTCGCGGCCGGGGTGGCGCAGGTCGACGACCGCACCTCGGCGGCGAGGGCCACCCTGCTGAACGCGATGCCGGGGTGGTTCGAGTACGGGCTCGGCGCCCACCGCACCGTGGACGGCCGGGAGCGCAAGATGCGCGATCCGCGCCAGTACACCGAACTCCTCTGCGACCTGCACGCGGTGGGCACCCCGCGGCAGTGCGCCGACAAGCTGCTGGCCACCGCCGAGCGGACCGGCATCCGCCGCTTCGCGCTGCTCGCGGAGGGCAGCGGGGACAACGAGGCCACCCTGCACAACATCGCCCGGCTCGGCTCCGAGGTGCTGCCGCAGCTGGCGTGAGCCCGCCCGGGCCGCCTCCCCTCCCCCCGCACCGGGGGACGGGGGCGGCCCGACGGCGTGCCCGGTCCTGCGACCGGTCAGCAGTCCCGGAGTTCCTCGGACTGGTTCAGCAGCTGCTCCCGGACCGAGGTGAAGCGGGTGTGCCGCGCCTCGTTGGCCTCCGACGGCAGGAAGACCGCCACCCGGTGACAGTTCTGGAAGGCCAGCCGCACCCCGAAGTGCCGCTGCAGGGCACCCCGGATGGCGTCGCTGGCGAGCGCGCGCAGGAGCTGGCCGCGGGCCTGCTCGCTGGGCGGCGGTACCTGGTTGTCGGCGAAGTCGGTGCCGTCGACCTTCGCCTGGGCGACCAGCGAGCTGATCAGGTCCCAGGCGTACGGCAGGGAGACGCGGACGCAGTCGACGAATTCCCGCTCGTCGACCTCGCCCCGCTCGGCCTTCTCGAGCAGGGCCGGTGAGACGTCGAGCGACATGGGTTCTCCTCTCGCGGTCCACCCGTGCGGCGCCCGGGTGGTCATGCGTAGTCCAAAGCTCACAGTGAGGGTGGGCGGTCGCGCGTGGTGTCCGGAACACCGTGGGACGGGAGTTTCCGGCACCCGGGCGAGGGCGGTGGCGCAACGGGACGTGACGCCCCGAACACCGACCGCGCTCAGAACAGCGTGGCAGTCAACGGCGGACCGGGTCGGTCATTCCTGGGGATTGCTTGGGAAATACGCCGTGGTGCACCAGATTGGCCGGATCCCGTCGGATCGTTCATCTGAAGTCTCCATCCCCGTTGACAGCGATCCCGCAAGCGTGCCGTCACACACGGTAGCTACCCCAGGGTGCGGGCGCCAGACCGCGGCGTGCGGTACCGGGATTGCCGAACCTCCATGTTCGCGGGGTTCGCGGTTTCTTCACCCGGTCGTCGTGGAATCGCATCAACTGGCCCCGGTGGGCTAGCGTGGTCGACCGTGCGTCTCGTAATTGCCCGCTGCTCAGTCGACTATGCCGGTCGGCTCTCCGCCCATCTGCCCTCCGCCACCAGGCTCATCCTGGTCAAGGCCGACGGCAGCGTCAGCATCCACGCCGACGACCGCGCCTACAAGCCGCTCAACTGGATGTCCCCGCCGTGCGCCCTCAAGGAGGCCGACGGGGTCTGGACGGTGGAGAACAAGGCCGGCGAGAAGCTCATCATCACGCTGGAGGAGGTGCTGCACGACTCGTCCCACGAGCTCGGGGTCGATCCGGGCCTGATCAAGGACGGCGTCGAGGCGCACCTCCAGGAGCTGCTCGCGGACCGGATGGAGGTGCTCGGCGCCGGCTGGTCGCTCATCCGCCGCGAGTACCCGACCGCGATCGGCCCGGTCGACATCCTCTGCCGCGACTCCGACGGCGCCACGGTCGCCGTCGAGATCAAGCGCCGCGGCGAGATCGACGGCGTCGAGCAGCTCACCCGCTACCTCGAACTCCTCAACCGGGACCCGCTGTTGGCCCCGGTCAAGGGCGTCTTCGCCGCGCAGGAGATCAAGCCCCAGGCCCGTGTGCTGGCCACCGACCGGGGCATCGGCTGCGTGGTGCTGGACTACGACGAGCTGCGCGGCATCGACGACGACAAGCTCAAGCTGTTCTGACCGGTCACCCCTACGGCGGGCTCGTCGTCCCCGTCGGGCTCGCCGTACCGGACGGGCTCGGCGTTCCGCTCGGACCAGCGGTGGGCGGCGAGGACGGCGTGCCGGTCGGGCTCGGCGAGCTCGAACTGCTCGACGGCTTCGGCGGCCCGGGCGTCGGGCCCCCGCCCGGCTGCGGACCGGTCGGCGGGGCCGGCGGCTGCGACTGACCGGGCGTCGGCTGCTGGGACGGCGGCTGCGACGGCTGCGCGCTCTCCGAGGCACTGCTGCTCGGCCCGCGGCTCGGCTTCCGGGAGGGCGACGCGCTCGGGGAGCGGGACGCACTGCCGCTCGCCGAGGGCTCCGGGCTGGTCCCGTCCGCCGCCGGGCTGCTGCTCGCGTCCGTCCCCGTCGCGCCGGGCGTGGCCGGGGAGCCGCTGGTGTGCGGCACCGGCAGCGGCGCGTCCTGGGCCCCGCCGGGCTCGTCGAGCCGGCTGTGCGGGTCGTTGCCCTGGTGCTGCTCCGGCCCGGTGGCGCTCAGCGCCACCGCCGTGGTGAGCGCCCCGAGCGCGAGCACGGCCGCCGACGCGGTGATCACCCGGCGCCGGCGGCTGGCCCGCAGGCGCGACGGCACCTTGTTGGCGATCGCCCGGATGACGGGTCGCCGGGTGGGCGCGGGGGCCGGCGCCGCCTCCAACTGCCGCCCGTCGGCACGCAGCAGGTCCAGCATCCGGCGCGCCGCCGCCACACCGCGCTGCTCCCCGGCGGTGGCCCGCAGGGTGAGCGCGGTCTCCAGCTCGGCCATCGCCCTGGACGGCTCGCGGACGCAGAAGGCGTGCACGCCCGACTCGTGGTGGAACCAGGCCTGGTCGGTCGCCGAGCCGGAGCGGCGGGCCGCCTCCAGCCCCAGTTCCAGGACCCGCTCCCAGGCGCCCCAGCGCAGCGAGAGCGCCAGGGCCGGCGCGGCGGCCCTGGCCAGCCGCACCACCGCCTCGTGCCGCCCGGCCTCCCGGTCGGCGAGCAGGACGCCGATCAGCACCTCGGCCTCGGCCGCGACCTGCTCCAACGACACCGAGCTGTGGCCGACCCACCAGGCGAAGTGCTGGGCGGCGCCGTCCAGACAGCCGCGGGCCGGCCAGTGCGGGGCGAGCAGTTCGAGCACCCCGGCGGTCAGCCGGTGGTGCCCGCCGATGGACACCGCCAGTCCGGCGTCGACGAGTTCGGCGAGCGCGCTCTCGGCCTGCCCGACGTCGATCAGCGCGGGCAGGTGCGGTGCGGTGGGGCACTCGCCGCCGAGCGCCACGGCGAGCCGCAGGACGGCCTGTGCGGGCTCGCTCAGCCCCTCGGCGAGCCGGACGGCGGGCGAGGCGGTCTCGGCGACGGAGGGCAGCGGGACGGTCCGCCGCAGCTCGTTCTCGCGGACCGCCGGGTCGGGGTCGTGGACGGGCTCCTCGACGGCGCCGAAGACCCCCATCCGGTCCTCCTCGGCGGCGACCAGGGCGTCCACCGAGACGTCCCGCTGGCGCAGCAGTGCGGCGGCCTGGACGAAGCGCAGCGGCAGGCCCTCGGACTCGAACCAGAGGTCGACCGCCCAGGCCTTCTCGGCGACGTCCAGCGGCCGGCCGGCCTGCCGGGCGGAGAGCGCGAGGCAGGCTGCGCGGGAGAGCCCGGCGACCAGGTGGTCCTGCAACCGGGAGCCGATCGGCAGCGCCGCGCTGCCGGGGGCGACGCAGACCAGGAAGGCGCAGCCGGGGGCGGCGGCGAGCAGCTCCTCCAGTTCGGCGGCGGACTGCTCGGCGTCGTCGACGACCACGATCGCGCGGACCTCGGCGAGGTGGGCGGCCGACTGGCCCGGGTCCGGCCGGAAGCCGGGGGCGTGGTGGGTGGCCGCGAAGAGGTCCTGGAGGAGGTCCGCGGGGGTGCGGCGGTGTCCGCAGAGCTGGACGACGCCACCGGGGGCGAGGTCGGCCGCGGCTTCGGCGACGGCCGACAGCAGCGCGCTGCGGCCCGAGCCTGCCTGGCCGACCAGGCGTATCGAGCGGCCCTCGGCGAGCAGGCCGAGGAGTTCGGCGATGTCGGCCTCGCGGTCGAGCAGCGGCAGGTCGGCCGGGCCGGTGCCGAGGGCGAGCGGGCCGACCGCGCGGCCGACGCCGCCGACCGGGCCGCGCGCGGGCTCGCTGCGTTCGATCCGGCGCGGGCGGGGGCGCCACTCCTCGGGGCAGGGTCTGAACTCGGAACCGTCCGGGGCGCCGACGCCGACCAGCAGGCCTCCGGAGACCAGTTCGCCGCCCCGGGTGCGGACGGCCTCCTGCCGGAACTCCCCGGTTGGCTGTGCCACGTTCTGCTCCGCCTCGTGCTCGGCCGCCGGCGCCCGCTCCGGCCGGCTGACGTCTCGGTCGCGGCCGCGCGCGGGCGTGGGGGCAGTCGTGCGGGAAGCAGTCGTGCCGGGGCGGCCGTCGTTTCTGACGGGCAGACTCTCGCACATCCGGGCCCGCCCGTGCAGGGCGGACCCGTGCGGGGACCGTGCGGGAACCGGAGGACGACCCCGCGCGGGGACCGTGCGGGAACTAGAGGACGACCCCGTGCGGCTCGGCGATCCCGCCGTCGACGGCCAGGATGCGGTGCAGTTTGGTGGCCACCAGCAGCCGTTGGAGCTGGGCCGGAACGGAGCGGAGCACCAGGCGTCGGCCGATCCGGCCGGCCCGGCGGTGGGTGCCCATGATGACGCCGAGTCCGGTGGCGTCCCAGAACTCCAGCCGGGCGAGGTCGAGCACGAGGTCGCCGAGGCCGCCGTCCACGGCCTGGTGCAGCTGGACGCGCGCGTCGGCGGCGGTGCGCACGTCGAGGCGGCCTTCGATGGCCAGCGCCGTGTGGTCGCCGGTGATGCGCATGCTCTCCTCCTTCGCCTGGCTGGCCCGGTACGGGATGGTTCCGCCCCGGCCGTGCCGGTCCGGGGGTCGCAGGGGTCCGTCCGGGCGGATCGCGGCCGGTGGGCCGCTCGGCTCGCGCGCCGCGCCCGGGCCCGGTCGGAATGCCGGGTTCCCCCTCATCTGACGGCGGATCAGCATCGCGGGTTGCTGGTTCCGGTCAGATCTGAAGCAACTTCACTCGTCCGAGGGAATATACGCAGGAAGTCTCCACACCTACGCTCGATTACCGCCCAAATCACCCGTCTGCGGCACCCGGCGTGAGGAAACTCACCCGGCCCCGAGCGGCCGGGTCGTACGATGCTCCGACCGCACGGCCCGCCCGCTCGCCCGGCCCGTGGTTCAGGCGCGGCGACGGCTCACTTGCCCGGGTACGGGTAGAACCCGCGGCCGCTCTTGCGGCCGAGGTCGCCGGCGGTGACCATGCGCGCCATGATCTCCGGGGCGGCGAACTTCTCGTCCTGGGTCTCCTCGTAGATGTTGCGGGCGGCGTGCAGCAGGATGTCCACGCCGGTCAGGTCGGCGGTCTCCAGCGGGCCCATCGGGTGACCGAAGCCGAGGCGGCAGGCGGTGTCGATGTCCTCGGCGGTGGCCACGCCGGACTCGTAGAGCTTGGCGGCCTCGACGACCAGGGCGGTGATCAGCCGGGTGGTGACGAAGCCGGCCACGTCGCGGTTGACCACCACGACGTCCTTGCCGACGCCCTCGGCGAAGGCCCGGGCGGCGGCCAGCGTCTCGTCGCTGGTCTTGTAGCCGCGCACCAGCTCGACCAGCTTCATCAGCGGCACCGGCGAGAAGAAGTGCACGCCGACGACCGACTCGGGGCGCTGCGTGGCGGCGGCGATCCGGGTGATCGGGATGGCGGAGGTGTTGGAGGCCAGCACCGCGCCGTCCTTGGCGAGCTTGTCGAGCTCGCGGAAGACGCCCTCCTTGACCTCCAGCTTCTCGAACACGGCCTCGACCACGATGTCGGCCTCGGCGACGGCGCCCAGGTCGGTGGTGGTGGTGATCCGGCCCAGCGCGGCCTCGGCGTCCTCGGCGCTCAGCCGGCCCTTGGCGACGAACTTCTCGTAGGAGGCGCGGATCCCCGCGAGACCCCGCTGCAGCGCCTCCTCGGTGACGTCCCGCAGCACCACCGGGTGACCGGCCTGCGCGGACACCTGGGCGATGCCGGCACCCATCAGGCCGGCACCGATCACGGCGATCTGCTTGCTGGACGCATTGCTCATGGCTGGGTCTCCCGATGCCGTCGCCGCCCTGGGGGCGGGCCCTGAAGGCGGCTCAGGGCAGGGGTCACCGCCGCAGGAGCCGCGTCGCTCGTTGCCCGGACTCTAATGCCGAATCCGCCCCCGTGGTGGCAATCGGGAGTGTGATCTGTGACCGACCTGGTCGGTCGAACCAGATGCTCCCCGGCTCGTCAGACGGTCAGTCCGAGGTCCTGGGCGAGGATCGCCGCCTGCACCCGGCTGCGCAGCCCCAGCTTCGCCAGGATCCGGCTGACGTGCGTCTTGGTGGTCGCCTCCGCCATCTCCAGCCGCGCCGCGATCTCCCCGTTGGACATCCCGGCCCCGAGGCAGGCCAGCACCTCCCGCTCGCGGGGGGTCAGCCCGGCCACCGCGCCCCGGGCCTCCGGCGCCACCGGCCGCTCAGGGCGGGCGAAGGCCCCGATCAGCCGCCTGGTCACCGAGGGCGCCAGCATGCCGTCCCCGCGCGCCACCGTCCGGACGCCCTCGACCAGGGTGTCCGCCTCCAGGTCCTTCAGCAGGAAGCCGGCCGCGCCGGCGCGCAGCGCGCCGTAGACGTACTCGTCCAGGTCGAAGGTGGTCAGCACGAGCACCTGGGCGGCTCCGGCGTCGACCACCCGGCGGGTCGCCGAGACGCCGTCCAGGCGGGGCATCTGCACGTCCATCAGCACCACGTCCGGGCGCAGCTCCAGCGCCATCCGGACGGCCTCCTCGCCGTCGGCCGCCTGCCCGACCACCTCGACGTCCGGCTCCGCCCGCAGGATCATCACCAGCGCCGCCCGCACCGCGGCCTGGTCCTCGGCCACCAGCACCCGGATCGTCATTCCCGTCCCTCCGTCCGCCCGTCGCGCGGCAGCACCGCGCGCACGCTCCAGTACCCGTCCCGCGGCCCGGCCTCGAAGCTGCCGCCGAGCAGCCCGGCCCGTTCCGCCATGCCGACCAGCCCGGCCCGGGCCCCGGGCAGCGCACGGCCGGCCCCGCCCCGGTACGGGCTGTCCACGGCGATCGCCAGCTCCGCGGGGCCGAACTCCAGCCGCAGGCTGACCAGCCCGGGGCCGGCGTGCTTGAGCGCGTTGGTCAGCGACTCCTGGACGATCCGGTACGCGGCCAGGCCGACCGGTACCGGGACGTCCCCGCGCTCGCCCTGCTCGGTCAGCTCGAAGTCCAGCCCGACGGCGTGGCCGGCCGCCCGGGCCTTGGCCAGCAGCGCGTCGACCGCGGCCAGGTCCGGCGCCGCGTACGACTCGTCCGCCTCGCCCCCGCCGCTGTCCCGCAGCAGTCCGATCATGCGGCGCATTTCGGCCAAACCCTGGACGCTGTTCTCCCGGATCACCGCCAGCACCTCGACCAGCGGATCGTCGGCGGCCAGCCGCCGGCGCCGGGCCACCGACTGCGCTCCCGTCGCGTGGATCGCGATCGCGGACAGGTGGTTGGCCACCACGTCGTGCAACTCCCGTGCCATCCTGGCCCGTTCGGCCACCACCGCCTCGCGGCGGTCCATCTCCGAGAGCAGTGCGGTCTGTTCGGCCCGCAGCCGTTCGGCCTCCGCCTCCTGCCGGTGCTTGCGCACCACGTCACCCGTCCACACCGGCGCCAGGAAGACCAGCGAACTGACCACCGCGACCAGCAGCCCGGCCGAGGTGCCCTGGTAGACCGCCGTCAGCGTGGCGAGCACCAGCACCGTGGACCCGCCGGTCAGGTGCAGCACCCGCGACATCCGGCGGTTGCCGTAGATCACCGCCGCGTACAGCAGGTCGGTGTACATGATCAGGGTCGCCAGCAGGCTCCCCGCGAACAGGCTCGCCACGAAGGCCAGACCGCCCACCGACACCGCCAGCACCGGCCTGGTCCGCCGGACCAGCTCCAGCCCCGCCATCACCAGCATCGGCGGCAGCACCGCCCACAGCGGCACCCGGTCGGCGCGGTCGTACACCCCGAAGGCGATCAGCACCGCGCCGCCGACCAGCCCGCACAGGGCGATCAGCCGGTCAAGCAGGTGCGGGGGCAGGGAAGGTCGCGGCACACCCCCATCCCACCATCCCGGACGGCCCGCCCGGCTCCGGTGCGGGGAGGAGCCGGCTACATCGAAGGATGCAGTCGGGGACGGCACCCGGCGACGACGACACGGCCGCGCACCCCCGCGAGGCTGGGGACACCGCCGACCGACCGGGAGCAGAACGTGATCATCACCCTCATCGTCGCGGCCGAGGTCTCGTGGTGGATCGTGCTCGGCCTCGCCCTCGCCACCCGCTACCTGCTGCGGTGGCGCCGCGCCAGCACCGCGCTGCTGCTCGGCCTGCCGACCGTCGACCTCGTCCTCTACGCGCTCGCCGTCCTCGACCTGCGCGGCGGCGCCACCGCGAGCTGGACGCACGCTCTCGCGGCGAGCTACACCGGGTTCTCCGTCGGCTACGGGCCCTCCCTGGTCCGCTGGGCCGACCAGCGCTTCCAGCACCGCTTCGCCGGCGGCCCCGAGCCGCTGCCCGCGCCCAAGTACGGCCCCGAGCGGACCAGGCACGAGTGGCGGATCGCCGGCCGCACGGTGGTCTCGGCGGCGATCACGCTGGGCCTGATCACCCTGCTCGTACCGCTCTCCGCGGGCTCCGCGCACTTCGGCACCTTCACTCAGTGGTACGTGAAGCTGGGCATCGCGGCCGTCGTCAACCTCGTCGTCGCCGGCTGCTACTCGGTGTGGCCGAAGGAGGCCCCGGCCGGCGTCCTGGTGGTCGACGGCCGGGCGGTCGAGCGGCCCGTCCCGGAGAAGCGGCCCTGAGGCGCTCCGCCCGTCGTCGTCAGCGGTTCTCGCCGGGCACCCAGAGCACGTCGCCGCGCTCCTTGTTGGCCGCGCGGGCCAGGATGAACAGCAGGTCGGAGAGGCGGTTGAGGTACTTCGCGGTCAGCGGGTTGACGGTGTCGCCGTGCTCCGCGATGGCCGCCCAGGTGGACCGCTCGGCCCGCCGCACCACGGTGCAGGCCAGGTGCAGGTGGGCCGCACCGGGGGTGCCGCCGGGCAGGATGAAGCTCCTCAGCTTCTCCAGCTGCGCCAGGTAGTGGTCGCAGTCCCCCTCCAGCCGGTCGATGTACGACTGGAGCACCCGCAGCGGCGGGTACTGCGGGTCCGGCACGACCGGCGTGGAGAGGTCCGCGCCCACGTCGAAGAGGTCGTTCTGGATCCGGACGAGCACGGCCACGACGTCCTCGGGCAGCGCGCCCGCGGCCACCGCCACCCCGATCGCCGCGTTGGCCTCGTTGGCGTCGGCGTACGCCACCAGCCGCGGGTCGGTCTTGCTGGTCCGGCTCATGTCGCCGAGCGCGGTGGTGCCGTCGTCGCCGGTACGGGTGTAGATGCGCGTCAGATTGACCATGCGGACACCCTAGCCCCGGACGTTAGGCCGCGTTAACTCCCCCAGCCGTCGCTCCGCGACGGTGACTCCCCGGCCTCCGGCCGGGAGGTACCCCCACCCCGAGGGTCTCGTCGCTACGCGACGTTGACCCTCTGCCCGGGCGGGGCGGCTTCGAGCCAGGCGAGGAAGCCGGTGAGCGCGTCCTCGCTCATCGCGAGCTCCAGCGGCGCCCCGTTGTGCAGGCAGCGCAGCACCACCGAGCCGGAGAGCAGCGCGAGCTCCTCCTGGCCCTCGGGGTAGCGCCGGCCGAGGACCTCGATCTCCCGGCGGGGCAGCACCTTGCGGGGGCGGGGGGCGTAGGAGAAGACCCGGAACCACTCGATCGAGTCGCCGCTGTAGCGGCCGATACCAAAAACCCACCCCTTGCCGTCGGTCTGGGGGACCGGGGCCGAGGTGGGTTTGCCGTTCTCGTCGAGGTCGGGCTGCGTCGAGGCGTCGGCGGGCATTTTGAGGCGGTAGCTGCAGTCGAACGTGCCACCGACGCGCTGGATCAATCGGCGGCGTACCGCGAACGCCACCAGGCCGATCACACCCAGTGCCACGACCGCCGCACACACCACAAGCGCGAGGACCATGCTCACCTACCTCCTCGCTACCCGCGTTCCCCGTATCGGTCGTATCAAGCGACCGCGTTGACCTACCAACTACGACGACAGTCCCGGGGTCACGCTCACGCGTCCCCGGGACCGTCGGTCGACCCCGCTGAAACCGGGGTCCGGCGTACTCAGACGTGCGCCTTGAGGCCGTTCGCCGCGAACAGCCGGACCTCGGCGCGACGCTCGGCGTGCGCGTCCAGGTCGGACTTGGCCTGCTCCAGTGCACGCTCGGCACGCGCGACGTCGATCTCGTCCGCCAGCTCGGCGATCTCCGCGAGCAGAGACAGCTTGTTGTCGGCGAAGGAGATGAAGCCGCCGTGCACAGCGGCGATGACGGTGCCGCCGTCCACCGTGCGGATGGTGACCGGACCGGTCTCCAGCACGCTCAGCACCGGGGTGTGGCCCGGCATGATGCCGGTGTCACCGGAGGCCGTACGGGCGACGACGATGGTGGCCGCACCGGACCACACCTTGCGGTCGGCTGCGACCAGCTCGACGTGCAGCTCAGCCAACGTGGGCTCCTAGGCTCATGCAACCCCCGATTACTCGGGAGTTTCGGTAAGAATAACGGCCCCGCACCTCCGGCATGAAACCGGCGGCGCGGATTTGACCGGAATCACAGCCGATGCGACGCGAGGGGTGGGCCCCAGACTCGGGGGCCACCCCTCACGGTCACTCGGCTGCTACCGGCCGCGACTACTTCTTCGCCAGCTCGGCGGCGTTCTTCTCGAGGTCCTCGATGCCACCGCACATGAAGAAGGCCTGCTCCGGGACGGAGTCGTACTTGCCGTCCGCGATCGCGTTGAACGCCTCGATGGTCTCCGACAGCGGAACGGTCGAGCCGTCGACGCCGGTGAACTGCTTCGCCACGTAGGTGTTCTGCGAGAGGAAGCGCTCGATGCGACGGGCGCGGTGCACCGTGATCTTGTCTTCCTCGGACAGCTCGTCCATACCGAGGATGGCGATGATGTCCTGCAGGTCCTTGTACTTCTGCAGGATCCCCTTGACGCGGACGGCCGTGTCGTAGTGGGTCTGCGCGATGTACCGCGGGTCGAGGATGCGGGACGTGGAGTCCAGCGGGTCGACGGCCGGGTAGATGCCCTTCTCCGAGATCGGGCGCGACAGAACGGTCGTCGCGTCCAGGTGGGCGAAGGTGGTGGCCGGGGCCGGGTCGGTCAGGTCGTCCGCGGGGACGTAGATCGCCTGCATCGAGGTGATCGAGTGACCGCGGGTCGAGGTGATGCGCTCCTGCAGGAGGCCCATCTCGTCGGCCAGGTTCGGCTGGTAGCCCACCGCGGAGGGCATGCGGCCGAGCAGGGTCGACACCTCGGAACCGGCCTGGGTGAACCGGAAGATGTTGTCGATGAAGAGGAGCACGTCCTGCTTCTCGACGTCACGGAAGTACTCCGCCATGGTCAGCGCGGAGAGCGCGACGCGCAGACGGGTGCCCGGCGGCTCGTCCATCTGGCCGAAGACCAGCGCGGTCTTGTCCAGAACGCCCGAGTCGACCATCTCGTGGATGAGGTCGTTGCCCTCACGGGTGCGCTCGCCGACGCCGGCGAACACGGAGACACCACCGAAGTTCTCGGCGACGCGGTAGATCATCTCCTGGATCAGAACGGTCTTGCCGACACCGGCACCACCGAACAGACCGATCTTGCCACCCTGGACGTACGGGGTGAGCAGGTCGATGACCTTGATGCCGGTCTCGAACATCTCGGTCTTCGACTCGAGCTCGGCGAAGTTCGGGGCCTTGCGGTGGATCGGCCAGCGAACCTCGACCTGCGAGTCGAACTCCGCCTTGTCGACGTTCAGCACCTCACCGAGGGCGTTGAAGACCTTGCCCTTGGTGATCTGGCCGACGGGGACGGAGATCGCCGCACCGGTGTCGGACACCTGCGCGCCGCGGACCAGGCCGTCGGTCGGCTGCATCGAGATGCCGCGGACCAGGCCGTCGCCGAGGTGCTGGGCGACCTCGAGGGTGAGGGTCTTCTTGCCCGAGCCGTCGGGGTTGTCCACCTCGACGTGCAGGGCGTTGAACATGTCCGGAATAGCGTCGACGGGGAACTCCACGTCGACGACCGGGCCGATGACCCGCGCGACGCGGCCCGTCGCCGTGGTCGGCTCAACAGTGGTAGTCATACTCATTCGCTCCCGCGGCTAGCGTCAGCGAGGGCGTTGGCCCCGCCGACGATCTCGCTGATTTCCTGGGTGATCTCGGCCTGACGGGCCGAGTTGGCAAGCCGCGTGAGCGACTTGATGAGCTCGCCGGCGTTGTCGGTCGCGCTCTTCATCGCACGCCGTCGCGCGGCGTGCTCGGAGGCGGCCGACTGCAGGAGAGCGCTGTAGATCCGGCTCTCGACGTACCGCGGGAGGAGCGCGTCCAGGACGCCCTCCGCCGACGGTTCGAAGTCGTACAGCGGGAAGATCTCCGGCTTGGCCGACTGCTGGACCTCGTCCAGCTTCAGCGGCAGCAGCCGCGCCTCGACCGCGGTCTGCGTGAGCATCGACTCGAACTCGGTCGAGACGAGGTGGATCTCGTCCACACCGCCGGTCTCGGCGGTGAAGGCCGCGATCAGCTCGGCCGCGACGGCCTTCGCGTCACCGTAGCTCGGCTTGTCCGAGAAGCCCGTCCACGACTGGCCCACCGCGAGGTCGCGGAAGGTGTAGTACGACAGACCCTTCCGGCCGATGATGTAGGTCACCACGTCCTTGCCCTCGCCGCGCAGGCGCTCGGTGAGCACCATGGAGGCCTTGATGGCGTTGGACGAGTAACCGCCGGCCAGGCCGCGGTCCGCCGTGATCAGCAGGACGGCGGCGCGCGAGGCCGAGGGGTTCTCGGTGGTGAGCGGGTGCTTGGCGTTGGACCGGGTGGCCACCGCCGTCACCGCCCGGGTGAGCTCGTCGGCGTACGGAGTGGAGGCGGCCACCGCGCGCTGCGCCTTACCGATGCGCGCCGCGGAGATCATCTCCATCGCCTTGGTGATCTTCTTCGTCGCGGTGACAGAGCGGATCCGGCGCTTGTAGACCCGAAGCTGTGCTCCCATGGGTCGTTACGTCCTTTCCCTCGTTACCGGACTCAGGCCTGCTCGCCGAGGAGCTTGCCGTCGGCGGTGGTGAAGCCCTGCTTGAAGGCGGCGATCGCGCTGGTGAGAGCGTCGATGGTGCCGTCCTCCAGCTTGCTGGTCTCGACGATGCCGGCCAGCAGGTCCTTGTGCTGCAGGCGCAGGTGGTCCAGGAACTCGCGCTCGAAGCGGCGGATGTCCGCGACCGGGACGTCGTCCAGCTTGCCGGTGGTGCCGGCCCAGATGGAGACGACCTGCTCCTCGACCGGGAACGGCTGGTACTGGCCCTGCTTCAGCAGCTCGACCATGCGCGCACCGCGCTCCAGCTGGGCCTTGGAGGCCGCGTCCAGGTCGGAGCCGAAGCCGGCGAAGGCCTCGAGCTCGCGGTACTGGGCCAGGTCCAGGCGCAGGCGGCCGGCGACCGACTTCATGGCCTTGATCTGGGCCGAGCCACCGACGCGGGAGACCGAGATGCCGACGTTCACGGCCGGGCGGATGCCGGCGTTGAACAGGTCGGACTCCAGGAAGCACTGGCCGTCGGTGATGGAGATGACGTTGGTCGGGATGTACGCCGAGACGTCGTTGGCCTTGGTCTCGATGATCGGCAGACCGGTCATCGAGCCCGCGCCCAGCTCGTCGGAGAGCTTCGCGCAGCGCTCCAGCAGGCGGGAGTGCAGGTAGAAGACGTCACCCGGGTAGGCCTCGCGGCCCGGCGGGCGGCGCAGCAGCAGGGAGACGGAGCGGTAGGCCTCGGCCTGCTTCGACAGGTCGTCGAAGATGATCAGGACGTGCTTGCCGTCGTACATCCACTCCTGGCCGATGGCCGAACCGGTGTACGGGGCGAGGTACTTGAAGCCGGCCGGGTCGGAGGCGGGAGCAGCCACGATGGTGGTGTACTCCAGCGCGCCGGCCTCCTCCAGGGCGCCGCGGACGGACGCGATGGTGGAGCCCTTCTGGCCCACGGCGACGTAGATGCAGCGGACCTGCTTCTTCGGGTCGCCCGAGCGCCAGTTGTCGCGCTGGTTGATGATCGTGTCGATCGCCACCGCGGTCTTGCCGGTCTGGCGGTCGCCGATGATCAGCTGACGCTGGCCACGGCCGATCGGGGTCATCGCGTCGATGGCCTTGATGCCGGTCTGCATCGGCTCGTGGACCGACTTGCGGACCATGACGCCGGGGGCCTGCAGCTCCAGGGCACGGCGGCCGGTGGAGGCGATGTCGCCCAGGCCGTCGATCGGGTTGCCCAGCGGGTCCACGACGCGGCCGAGGTAGCCGTCGCCGACCGGAACCGAGAGGACCTCGCCCGTGCGGCGCACGGTCTGGCCCTCTTCGATGCCACCGAACTCACCGAGGATGACGACACCGATCTCACGGGTGTCGAGGTTCAGCGCGAGGCCGAGCGTGCCGTCCTCGAACTTCAGCAGCTCGTTCGCCATGACCGAGGGCAGGCCCTCGACATGCGCGATGCCGTCCGCTGCGTCAGTGACCGTGCCGACCTCTTCCACAGAAGCGGCGTCCGGCTGGTACGACTGGACAAAGTCGGCCAGCGCGTCCCGGATCTCCTCCGGACGGATCGTAAGCTCCGCCATCAGGCTTCCCTGCTCTCCTAGTTTGCGATCCTCGGCCCGCCATTGAGGGCCGCAAGTATTCGACTCTCGGCCGGGTCTGCCGAACCGGCCGTCCGATGTGCCGGCTCCTGGGGGAACCGGTTTCCCGACCGAGGGTCGGATGTACTGCTTCGGTGCTCAGCCTTCGAGCGACTGGCGAGCGCCTTCGAGGCGGCTCGACACGGTGCCTTCGATGATCTCGTCGCCGATCTGCACCCGGACGCCGCCGACGACCTCGGGGTCGACGTCGATGTTCAGGTGGACCTGGCGGCCGTACATCCGGCCCAGAGCACCGGACAGGCGCTCCTTCTGGGTGTCCGACAGCGGCACCGCGGTGGTGACCAGGGCCACCACGCGGCCGCGGCGAGCGGCGGCGAGCTTGGAGTAGGACTCCAGGCCCTGCTCCAGGCTACGACCACGCGGCGCGTTGACGAGGGCCGTGACGAGTCGCACGGTGCCCGCGTGGGCGCGGCCGCCGAGCAGCTTGCCGATCAGCTCCGCCTTGGCGACGGCACCGGCCTTCGGCTCGGTCAGCGCGGCGCGCAGCTCGTGCGAGCCGCTCACCACCCGGCCGAACCGGAACAGCTCGTCCTCGACGTCGTCCAGGGCGCCGGCCTTGTCCGCACCGATGATCTCCGCGTACGCGGCGAGCTGCTCGGTGGCGTCGACCAGGTCGCGCGAGCCCGACCAGCGGGACCGGGCCAGGCCGGACACGAGGTCGACGGTCTCGCCGGAGACCTGGCCGGTCAGCAGCGAGGAGACCAGCTGGGCCTTGTCCTGGCCGGACCGGGACGGGTCGGTCAGGACACGGCGCAGCGACACCTCACGGTCCAGCAGGGCCGTGACGGCGGTGAGCTCCTCGGCGAGCTTGGCCGCGTCCACCGAGGTGGAGTCGGTCAGGCTCTCCAGGTTCTGCCGGCCGGCGGCGAGGGCCTCACGGCTGGCGCCGATCACTTGGCCGCACCCTGAGCAACGGCGGCCTTGGCCTCCAGCTCGTCCAGGAAGCGGTCGATCACGCCGCTCTGCCGGGCGTGGTCCTCGAGGGACTCACCCACGATGCGGGAGGCCAGCTGGGAGGCCAGCGAACCCACGTCCTGGCGCAGGGCGGCAGTCGCCTGCTTCTTGTCAGCCTCGATCTGGGCGTGACCGGCGGCGACGATGGCCTCGCGCTGGCGCTGGCCCTCCTCGCGCATCTCGGCGAGCTGGGCGGCACCCTGCTCGCGAGCCTGCTCGACGATGCGGGCAGCCTCGTGGCGCGCCTCGGCGAGCTCGGCGCGGTACTGCTCAAGCAGGGCCTGCGCCTCTGCCTGGGCGGCCTCGGCGCGCTCCATCCCGCCCTCGATCGCGTCCCGGCGCTCCGACAGCACCTTCTCGATGCTGGGGAGGAGCTTCTTGCCGAGCAGACCGAAGACGATGAAGAAGCAGAGCAGGCCGATGATGATCTCGGGCCACGCGGGGAGGAGAGGGTTCATCTTCTCCTCGGCCGCGAGCTGGACGATCGCCATGCTCATATCTGGACCTTCCTCAGAAAGGGTCTACGGCGATTACTTGTTGCCGAAGACGAACGGCATGACGATGCCGATGAGGGCGAGCGCCTCGGTCAGCGCGAAGCCGATGAACATGTTGGAGCGGATGAGACCGGCGGCCTCGGGCTGACGGGCCATGGCCTGGACACCGTTACCGAAGATGAGACCGACGCCGATGCCGGGGCCGATGGCGGCGAGGCCGTAGCCGATCGAGGCGACGGAACCGTAGACAGTGCCCTCAGCGAGGATGCTCATTGACGTTGTCCTTTGCAGGGTGGTGAACCGGTGGTGATTGGCCACCGGGCGATCCGGGAGGTTGGTTCAGGGGTGGGGCCGAGGCCCCCTGGCTCAGTGCGACTCTTCGAGGGCACCGGCGATGTAGCTGCTGGCCAGCATCACGAAGATGTAGGCCTGCAGGAACTGGACCAGCAGCTCGAAGGCGGTCAGCGCGACGGCGACGACGAACGAGGCCGAGCCGTACAGCGCGCCCAGGGTCGGGCTGAGCAGGTACCAGGAGGCGATGGAGAACATCACGATCAGCAGGTGGCCGGCGAACATGTTCGCGAAGGCTCGGACCGCGAGCGTGAAGGGGCGCACGAAGATGTTCGAGAAGAACTCGATCGGCACCAGGATGAACATGACCCAGCCGGGGATGCCCGAGGGCCAGCAGAGGTTCTTGAAGCCGCCGACGAAGCCGTGCTTCTTGAAGGTCAGCGTCATGTAGGTGATCCACACGACGCCGGCGAGACCCGCCGGGAACGCGATCGCCGCCGTCACGGGGAACTGCGCGAACGGGATGATCGACATGATGTTCATCAGCCAGATGAAGAAGAACATCGAGACCAGCATCGGGACGTACTTCTCGCCCTTCTTGCCGATCGTCTCCAGCACGATGGAGCGCTTGACGAAGTCGTAGCCGATCTCGGCGACGAGCTGCATCTTGCCGGGGACCAGGCGCGGCTTGGCGAACGCGGCCCAGAAGAAGACGACGACAAGCACTGCGACGATCATCGACAGCAGCATCGGCTTGTTGAAGTAGAAGCTGCCGATCGAGAAGATCGGCTTGAAGTCGAACTCGTTCAGGCCAGGAGCCGGGAAGCCGCAGCCGGCGTCCCCGAAGTGGCAACTGCCTGAGGCGAGGTACGTGAGCTTTTCAGCACTCACCACGGACTCCTTCGTCGTGACGCATGGTTACGGCAACCTCGGTGTGTCGGCGCGGCCTGCGGCCACGGTGCGGCACTGGAACTTGATGGGTTTCTCGCCGACCCCGTCCGGCAGTGCGCTGCACCGCTGCGGGATCATCGAAGACTGCGCGGGTCCGGGGGGCGATCCGTCCACTGTCCGGACAGACCTGGCCGCTTCCCGTACTCCGTTGTTGCGACGGACGATAGCAGTCCGTCAGTGCGGCATAAACACCGCCCCCCTCGTTGGGGGGACAGTGAGGCCTCGTCACTGTTGACGCCCGGAGTCGGAGGGCTTGTCGCCCTTGTTTTCCGAGGCGTCGGGGTCCACGTAGAAGGTCTTGGCCTTCAGCGCGCCGCGCACCTGGAACCCCGTCCAGATCAACGCGCAGCCGAGCAGTGTGAAGGCGAAGGCCTGCCGGTTGAAGAGGTCGGTGTCCTTGAACACCGCGAGGACGATGCCGACCAGCAGGATCTGCGTGGTGTACACCAGGAGCGCCGCGGCCATCATGATCTGCGGGTTCGACCTGGTCAGCCGGTCGAGCGCGATCTGGCCCGAGCTGAAGAAGGCCATCACCAGCAGTACGCCGAAGAGGGCTCCGAGCAAACCCTTCCCACCGGCGACGGCGAAGGAGATCGCCATGGCGATGATCCCGGCGACCGCAGTGGGAATCGCGGCGCCTCGGAGGATCCGGGCGTCGGTGGACGGCATGTCGGCAGCTCCGGCGGCATGTCGATGTGGCGGGGGACGGGGCACAGAAGGTGGTGGGTGACACCGACCGAGAGGCCGCCGCCCGGGCCGCCCGCTGCGGCGGGCCCGTCGAGGGAGGCCGACAGGGACGGAAGGCATCCACCTGTCAGGTCTTTCGGCGTGTTCTCGGTACTCGTGAACGGTATCACAAACTATTTGATGAGAGCTTTACCATGAATGTGTGGTACCTGTCACACCGACGGCCCAACCGTGCCGCCGAACGGGTGAGGCCGTTTGACCTAACGTCAACTCGCTTGCTACCGGCGGCCGGTGGTCCGGTCCTGGGTGCCGAGCGCCGAGGCGCCCCGGCCCGCGTCCTGGCCGGCTTCACCGAGAAGTTGCTTGTCCTTGGCCGACAGTTCAGCCATCGGGGCGGACTGCTGGCGGCGGTAGCGGGGCGGGACGAAGGACTGCACGGCCTTCGGCGCGCGCGGCCGGAACCGCGGCGTCAGCAGCACGACCAGGCCGACCAGGCAGAGCCCGGCGAGCGTCAGCACCACGGTGCGACCGGTGTTGGTCACCGAGAAGGCCACCGTGCCGAAGGCGATCAGCGCGGCCCAGAAGTACATGATCAGCACCGCACGGCTGTGCGAGTGCCCGACCTGCAGCAGCCGGTGGTGCAGGTGGCGCTTGTCCGCGGCGAACGGCGACTGGCCGGCCCAGGTGCGGCGGACCACGGCGAGCAGCAGGTCGGCCAGCGGCAGCGCGATGACCGTCAGCGGCAGCAGCAGCGGGATGTAGATCGGCACCAGGGCGTGCACGGTGGCGGTCTGCGAACCGGTCTCGCTGGTGATCAGGTCCGGGTCGACGCGGCCGGTGATGGAGATCGCGGCGACGGCCAGCATCAGGCCCAGCATCATCGAGCCGGAGTCGCCCATGAAGATCCGCGCGGGGTGCATGTTGTGCGCCAGGAAGCCCAGGCACATGCCGATCAGCAGCACGCTGAACAGCACCGCGGGGGCCGCGTCGGTGATCGTGTAGCCGTACCAGAGGCGGTAGCTGTACAGGAAGAACGCGATCGCGGCGATGCAGACCATGCCGCCGGCCAGGCCGTCGAGGCCGTCGATGAAGTTGACCGCGTTGACCATGACGACGACCAGGGTGACCGAGATGACCATGCCCTGGGTGGGGCTCACCGCGACGGCGCCGACGCCGGGCACCGGGAGGGTGATCACCGTGACGCCCTGCCAGACCATCACACCGGCGGCGATCATCTGGCCGCCGAGCTTGACCAGCGCGTCCACGCCCCACTTGTCGTCGAGCACGCCGAGCAGCCACATGATCCCGGCGCCGGACAGCAGGGCCCGGATGTCGGTGCCCTGGGAGAACACCTTGCTCAGGTTGTCCAGCTGCGAGGCGACCAGGATGCCCGCGCAGAGACCGCCGAACATGGCGATCCCGCCGAGCCGCGGGGTGGGCTCGCGGTGCACGTCACGGGCGCGCACGGGCGGCATCGCGCCGGCCGCGATGGCGAACTTCCGGACCGGGCCGGTCAGCAGGTAGGTGACGGCGGCGGTGCAGAACAGCACCAGCAGATACTCACGCACCACTGGCCTCCTGCATCACTGTCCGACGGGAAGGTACCGAAGGTACTCCCCTGCCTGTCCGGGTTTCGAGGTGCGTCGCCACGGCACACACCTTATTGAGTCGGACGCCTCGGGCGTGCATCGCGGTTCGCCCTCCCGGGTAGGAGATCTCGATGCCCGCGGCCGCCCGGGCCGCTCACGGCCGGTCGGCGAAGGCCAGCGCGAGCTCCCGGACCCGTTCCGCCACCGGCACGACCGTTCCGTCCACGAGCAACCGTGCGATCAGCCGGGCGACCTCGGCGAGTTCGGCCTCGCCCATCCCCTGGCTGGTCACCGTGCCGGTGCCCAGCCGGATGCCGGACGCCTCGGCGGCGGGCGCCGGGTCGTACGGCAGTGCGCACTTGCCGAGCAGCAGCCCGGCCGCCGCGCAGCGCCGCTCGGCCTCCGCGCCGGTGACGCCCAGCGGGCTCACGTCCACCGTCACCAGGTGGGTGTCGGTGCCGCCGGTCAGCGGGCGTGCACCGGCCTCCGCGAGCCCTGCCGCCAGCACCCGCGCCCCCGCCACCGTCCGGTGCGCGTAGGCCCGGTAGCCGGGCGTGGACGCCTCCGCGAGGGCCACCGCCTTGCCCGCCACCTCGTTCATCGCCGCGCCGCCCTGGCTGAACGGGAACACCGCCCGGTCGATCCGCTCGGCCAGCTCCGCGGTGGACAGCAGCAGACCCCCGCGCGGGCCCCGCAGCAGCTTGTGGGTGGCCGCCACGGTGACGTCCGCGTACGGCACCGGTGAGGGCGCCACGCCGGCCGCGACCAGGCCGGTGGTCTGCGCCGCGGAGGCGATCAGGTAGGCGTCCACCTCGTCGGCGATCTGCCGGAACGCCGCCCAGTCCGGGTGCCGCGGGTAGGAGATCGAACCGGCCACGATCGCCTTCGGACGGTGCCGGCGGGCCAGGTCGCGCACCTGGTCGAGGTCGATCAGGCCGTCGGCCTCGCGCACGCCGTACCCGGTGAAGGCGAACCAGCGGCCGGAGAAGTTCGCGCGCGAGCCGCAGCTCAGGTGGCCGCCGTGCTCCAGCGACATCGCCAGCACCCCGTCGCCGGGCCGCAGCAGCGCCGCGTAGGCCGCCAGCATCGCCGAAGTCGCCGACCGGGGCTGGACGTTGGCGTGCGGGGCGGCGAACAGCTGGCGGGCCCGGTCGATCGCCAGCAGCTCGGCGGCGTCCGCGAGGGCGCAGCCGGTGTGGTGCCGGCGGCCCGGGTAGCCCTCGGCGTACTTGTCGATCAACGGCCCGGTCAGCGCCGCCAGGACGGCCGGGGAGGTCAGGTTCTCGCCCGCCAGCAGCTGGATCGACTCGGCCCGTCGTTCGGCCTCGGCCGCCAGCAGGTCGGCCAGCTGCGGATCCGCCCGGTGCAGCGCCTCGGACGCCCAGGGGCGCCCGCTCGTCGCTCTCGGACCGGTCGGGGCGTCGGTGACGGTCATGGCGGGGCTCCCGGGCCGCGTGGGGGCGCCTCCCGGCGCGCGGGCCGGGAAGGATCGATTCCTCCAGCGTAGGACCGGCCCGGCCGGGTGGCGCGCCGACGCGGGGCCATTCGGCGCCTTCGTTCCGGCGGTCGCCCGGGTGGTCGCCCCGGGCGGGGGCTCAGCGCAGCGCGGACACGCCGGTGAGTGCGGTGACCACCGGGTCGACGGCGTGGAATATCTCCTCGCCGCAGTTGCGGAACATGCCGATCGGCGCCCCGTACGGGTCCTCCAGCTCGTCCGACTCCGGGGTCGCGGCCAGCAGCCAGCCGCGCAGTGCGGCGGCGGCCCGGACCAGGGCGCGGGCGCGCTCGGTGACGTCGGCGCCGCGCCGCGGGTCGGGCAGGGTGCCCGGGTCTATCGTCCGGACCAGGCGGGTGAACTCCTTCAGCGTGAAGGTCCGCAGGCCCGCCTCGTGCCCCATCGAGATCACCTGCGCCCGGTGGTCGAGCGTCGCGGTGAGGACCAGGTCGGCCTCCACGACGTGCTCGTCCAGCAGCTCGCGACCGGTGAAACCGCCGCTGTCGGCGCCGTACTCGTCCAGGACGGTCGCCGCGTGGTCCTCCATCGGCGCGCCGACGTGGCCCCAGGTGCCGGCGCTCTCCACCAGGATCCGCCCGGCCACCCGCGGGCTGAGCCGGGTGTCCAGCTCACGCCGGGTGAGCCGCTCGGCGATCGGCGAGCGGCAGATGTTCCCGGTGCAGACGAACAGGATCCGGAAGTGGTCCAGCGGCCTGGGGCCCACGGCCAGGTACGGTGCTATGCCCGGCCCGGCGTGGAGCGAGGCGGTCGGCGTCAACTGCCGGCCTCCAGGTCGGGGACGACCTCCCTCAGCTGCTCGACGCTGATCGCGCCCGCCCGCAGCAGGACCGGGACCTTGCCCGTGACGTCGACGATGGACGAGGCGGTGGCGTGGTCCGCCTGCCCGCCGTCCAGGTAGACCGAGATGGCGTCGCCGAGCTGCGCCTGCGCCTCGTCGCAGGTCGCCGGGGACGGACCGCCGGTCTTGTTGGCGCTGGAGACGGCCAGCGGGCCGGTGGCGTTCAGCAGCTCGATGGCGACCGGGTGCAGCGGCATCCGGACGGCGACGGTGCCGCGGGTCTCGCCGAGGTCCCAGCGCAGCGAGGGCTGGTGCTTGGCGACCAGGGTGAGCCCGCCCGGCCAGAACGCGTCGACCAGCTCCCAGGCCTGCTCGGAGAAGTCGGTGACCAGGCCGTGCAGGGTGGTCGGCGAGCCGACCAGCACCGGCGAGGGCATGTTGCGGCCGCGGCCCTTGGCGGCCAGCAGCTCGCCGACGGCCTCCGGGGAGAAGGCGTCCGCGCCGACCCCGTACAGGGTGTCGGTCGGCAGCACGACGAGTTCGCCGCGGCGGATGGCGGATGCGGCCTCGCGCAGGCCGGTGGCACGGTCCCCGGCGTCGGCACAGTCGTAGCGGCGGCTCATCGGTGCGGTCCCCTTCCGGAACGGCTCATCACAGCGGTCACAGCACGGCCTCGTGCACGGCGGTCCGGCACGGTGCCGGACCGCCCAGCACGACGCCCTGCGGGCGGTCGTACGGTGCCGGACGGTTCACAGCGAGGCCCTTCGGGCCGTCGTGAAGCGCGGCCGGTTGTTCAGGTCGCGGTGGTCGGCGGTGTCCGTCCACCCGCGTTCCTCGTTGAAGATCCACGGCACCTGGCCGCCCTGCTGGTCGGCGTGCTCGACCACCACCGCGCCGCCCGGGCGCAGCAGCCGGGCGGCCACCCGCTCGATGCCGCGGATGGTGTCCAGGCCGTCCTCGCCGGAGAACAGCGACATCTGCGGGTCGTGGTCGCGGGCCTCCGGCGCGACGTACTCCCACTCGGTGAGCGGGATGTACGGCGGGTTGGAGATGACCAGGTCGAAGCGGCCGTCCCAGGAGCGGTCGTCGGCGAAGGCCAGGGTGGCGTCACCGGCGTGCAGGGTGACCCGGGCCCGGTCCGGGCTGGCCTCGATGTTGCGCCGGGTGTACTGCAGCGCGCCCTCGTCGAGTTCGAAGGCGTGCACGGTCGAGCGCGGCAGCTCCTGGGCCAGGGCGAGCGCGATGGCGCCGGAGCCGGAGCACAGGTCGACGACCAGCGGCTCGGCGACGTCCATGTCGCGGACGGCGTCTATGGCCCACTCGACGACCGTCTCGGTCTCCGGCCGGGGCACGAAGACCCCGGGGCCGACCTCGAGCTCCAGGTAGCGGAAGAACGCCCGCCCGGTGATGTGCTGGAGCGGCTCGCGCGCCTCGCGGCGGGAGACGGCCTCCCAGTAGCGGGCGTCGAAGTCCGCGTCCTGCACGGTGTGCAACTGGCTGCGCTTGACGTCGTGGACGTAGGCGGCGAGTTCCTCCGCGTCGAAGCGCGGCGACGGCACGCCGGCCGCGGCCAACCGCTGGGTGGCCTGGGCCACCTCGGCGAGCAGCAGGTTCATCCGTACGACCTCTTGTTTCTGCGCTCCGGCTTCTGGCTTTCGGGCTGGGGCGCGCCGGTCTCAGTTCTGTTGGGCCGCGGCCAGCTTGGCCGCCGCGTCCGCGTCGACGCAGGACTGGATCACCGCGTTCAGGTCGCCGTCCAGGACCTGGTCCAGGTTGTACGACTTGAACCCCGTGCGGTGGTCCGAGATGCGGTTCTCGGGGTAGTTGTACGTCCGGATCCGCTCGGAGCGGTCCACCGTGCGGACCTGGCTGCGACGCGCCTCCGAGGCCTCCCGCTCGGCCTCCTCCTGCGCGGCGGCCAGCAGCCGCGAACGCAGGATGCGCATCGCCTGCTCCTTGTTCTGCAGCTGGCTCTTCTCGTTCTGGCAGGACGCCACGATACCGGTCGGCAGGTGGGTGATCCGGACCGCGGAGTCGGTGGTGTTGACCGACTGGCCGCCGGGGCCGGAGGAGCGGTAGACGTCGATCCGCAGGTCGTTGGCGAGGACCTCGACCTCGACCTCCTCCGCCTCGGGGGTGACCAGCACGCCCGCCGCGGAGGTGTGGATTCGGCCCTGCGACTCGGTGGCGGGGACGCGCTGCACGCGGTGCACGCCGCCCTCGTACTTCAGCCGGGCCCAGACGCCCTGGCCGGGCTCGGCGTTGCCCTTGGTCTTCACGGCCACCGAGACGTCCTTGTAGCCGCCGAGGTCGGACTCGTTGGAGTCGATGATCTCGGTCTTCCAGCCGATCCGCTCGGCGAAGCGCAGGTACATCCGGAGCAGGTCGCCGGCGAACAGCGCGGACTCCTCGCCGCCCTCGCCCGCCTTGATCTCCAGGATGACGTCCTTCTCGTCGCTCGGGTCGCGCGGCACGAGCAGCAGTCGCAGCTCCTCGGTCAGCTCCTCGCGGCGGTGCTCGCCGTCCTTCACCTCGGAGAGGAACTCCGGGTCCTCGGCCGCGAGTTCACGCGCGGCCTCGATGTCCTCGCCGGCCTGCCGCCACTCCCGGAAGACCCGGGTGATCGGGGTCAGCTCGGCGTACCGCTTGGCCAGCTTGCGCGCGTTGGCCTGGTCGGCGTGGACGGACGGGTCGGCCAGCCTCTTCTCGAGGTCGGCGTGCTCGACGAGGAGCTCTTCGACTGCCTCGAACATGGGGGTGGCCTTCTTCCCGGAGATCGGTTGGTGTGGTGGGACGCGAACGGCGCCGGTCCCCAGCGCCCCCGGAACGAGTACGGGGGCACCGGGAACCGGCGCCGAGGGAGCGCTAGGCCTTCGCGCTGTGCTGCTTGCCGAAGCGGGCCTCGAAGCGGGCCACGCGGCCACCGGTGTCGAGGATCTTCTGCTTGCCGGTGTAGAACGGGTGGCACTGCGAGCAGACCTCGGCGCGGATCTCGCCACTGGTCTCGGTCGAGCGGGTCACGAACTCGGCGCCGCAGGTGCAGGTCACACGGGTGACCACGTACTCGGGGTGAACGTTGGGCTTCAAGGGGTTCTCCTAGGTTTCGGGAGGGCACCGGGTCGGCGGCTGGAGCGCCGCACGTGAACCGGGACCGACGGACCAGTCTGCCAGGACCGGCCGCATCTTCCCAAACCGGGGCCCGCTCCGGGATATTCCGCGCGCCGCCGCGGGCCCGTCGCGCGCCCGCCCCGACCGTGCCGCGCCGGCCGTGCCGCGGCCCGGCGCCCGGTCAGCGCCTGGCCGGGGCCTTCGCCGCGCCCGTCGCGGGGCCCGTGGGGGCCGTGGGGGCGGCCTGGGCGGGGTTCTCCGGCTGCGCCGAGACGACGGACTGCGGGAGCGGCTGGTCGGCCTTGAGCGCGGCCCAGAGCTGGTCGGCCTGCGGCTGCTGTTCGACGACCCGGTTGGGGTCGCTGGGTGCGGTCACCACCGGCAGGGTCACCATGCCGAGCTGGTCCGGCCCGATGCCCTTGAGCTCCTGGACGAGGCCCACCAGGGCGTTCACCGAGCCCAGTGCGGAGTCGGTGGTGACGCTGCTGGTCATGGTGTCGCCGATCGACCACAGCTTGACCGGGTTGGAGAACAGCCCGAGCCCGCCGGCCTGCTGCAGCAGCGACCGCACCATCTGCTTCTGCAGTTCGATCCGGCCGAGGTCGCTGCCGTCGCCGACGCCGTGCCGGGTGCGGACGAAGGCCAGGGCCTGCTGGCCGTCCAGGTGGTGCTCGCCGGGGGCGAGGTCGAGGCCGCTGTCCTTGTCGTGGATGGCCACCGTGGTGGTCACGGTGGCCCCGCCCAGCGCGTCCACGACCCGGGCGAACCCGGCGAAGTCGATCTGCACGTAGTGGTCCATCCGCAGCCCGGTGAGCTGTTCGGTGGTCTTGACCGCGCAGGCGGCGCCGCCGGTCTCGAAGGCGCTGTTGTACATGGCGCGCTTGGCACCGGGCACCGTCCGGCCGGTCGCGTCGGTGCAGTCGGGCCGGGCGACGAGGGTGTCGCGCGGGATCGAGACGACCTCGGCGCGCGAGTGGTCCTGGTTGACGTGCACCACCATCGCGGTGTCCGAGCGGGCGGTGTCGCCGGTGTCGCCGCCGGCCAGGTCGCCGTTCCGGCCGTTCCGCGAGTCGGAGCCGAGCACCAGGATGTTGAAGGACCCGTCGGTGGCCGCCGGCGGACGGGCGTCGCCGAGCCGGGCGTTGATGTCGACGCTCTTGATGTTGCCGTTGAGCTTGTAGTACGCGTACCCGGCCGCTCCGGCACCGAGGACGACGAGTGCGGCGAACGCGCAGGCCGCCGCCCGCAGGACCTTGCGGCGGCGGGTCAGGACCCTCTTGTGTTCGGCCATACGGTCCAGAGTAAATCGGACAAGATGATCTAAAGGCCCCGGGATGTCCCAATCCTGGAACAAAGGCCCGGCCGGACGCACGGAACCCCGGACCGCTCGCGCGATCCGGGGTTCCGTGTCCGACTGCCGTCCGGCTACCGTCAGTCGCTGGAGCCGGGGGTGGTCTTGGCGATCTGCATCAGGAACTCGGCGTTGCTCTTGGTCTGCTTCATCTTGTCCAGGAGCAGCTCGATCGCCTGCTGCGAGTCCAGCGCGTGCAGCACCCGGCGGAGCTTCCAGACGATGGCCAACTCCTCGCTGCCGAGCAGGATCTCCTCCTTGCGGGTGCTGGAGGCGTCCACGTCGACGGCCGGGAAGATGCGCTTGTCCGAGAGCTTCCGGTCGAGCTTGAGCTCCATGTTGCCGGTGCCCTTGAACTCCTCGAAGATCACCTCGTCCATGCGCGAGCCGGTCTCGACCAGCGCGGTGGCCAGGATGGTCAGCGAGCCGCCGTTCTCGATGTTGCGCGCGGCGCCGAAGAACTTCTTCGGCGGGTACAGCGCGGTCGAGTCGACACCACCGGACAGGATGCGGCCGGAGGCCGGCGCCGCCAGGTTGTAGGCGCGGCCGAGACGGGTGATCGAGTCCAGCAGGATGACCACGTCGTGGCCCAGCTCGACCAGGCGCTTGGCGCGCTCGATGGCCAGCTCGGCGACGGTGGTGTGGTCCTCCGCCGGGCGGTCGAAGGTCGAGGAGATGACCTCGCCCTTCACCGACCGCTGCATGTCGGTGACCTCTTCCGGACGCTCGTCGACCAGGACGACCATCAGGTGGCACTCGGGGTTGTTGTGCGTGATCGCGTTGGCGACCGCCTGCAGCACCATCGTCTTGCCGGTCTTCGGCGGCGCGACGATCAGACCGCGCTGGCCCTTGCCGATCGGCGACACCAGGTCGATGATCCGGGTGGTCAGCACGCCCGGGTCGGTCTCCAGGCGCAGCCGCTCCTGCGGGTACAGCGGGGTGAGCTTGTTGAACTCGGGGCGGCCGCGGCCGCTCTCCGGGTCCATGCCGTTGACGGAGTCCAGCCGCACCATGGCGTTGAACTTCTCGCGGCGCTCGCCGTCGCGGGGCTGGCGCACCGCTCCGGTGATGGCGTCGCCCTTGCGCAGGCCGTTCTTGCGGACCTGGGCGAGCGAGACGTAGACGTCGTTCTGGCCCGGCAGGTAGCCGGAGGTGCGCACGAACGCGTAGTTGTCGAGGATGTCGAGGATGCCCGCGACCGGGATCAGGACGTCGTCCTCGCCGATCTGCGGCTCGGCGGGGCCGGCCTCGAAGCCCTCGCGGCGGCCGCGGCCACGGCGGTCGCGGTAGCGGCCGCGACGGCCACGACGGCCGTCGCCGAACTCGTCGTCCTCGTAGCCGCCCTGCTGGGCCTGCGGCTGCTGGGTCTGCTGGCCGCCCTGGCGGCTCTGCTGGCCCTCGGCCTGGCCGCCCTGCTGCTGGCCGCCGCCCTGCTGGGGCTGGCGGTCGGCGCGCTCACGGCGGTTGCGGCGGTCGCGGCGCGACTCGCGGCCCTCGCCGTCCTGGGCCTCGCCGGTCTCCTGGCGGTCGGTGCGCTCGGGGCGCTCGCCCGCCTCGCGGCGGTCACGACGGTCGCGGCGGTCGCGGCGGGTCTCGGTGCGGCCCTCCTCGCGGCCCTCGAAGGCGCGGGTCTCGGCCTGCTTGGGCTCGGCCTGCTTGGGCTCGGCCACGACCACCGCGGCGTCGGCGGCGGCGGCCTCGGCGACCGGGGCACCGGCGGCGGAGGTGGCGCGGCGGCGGGTGCGCTCGGCGCGGGCGGGCGCGGCGGTCTCCGCAGCGGCCTGGACCGGGATGTCGATCTGGGCCTGGGGCTCGGCGGCCTTGGCCTCGGCCGCGGCGGCGGCCTTGGTGCGGCGGGCGGGCTTCTCGGCCGGCGCCTCGGCGTCCGCCTTGGCGGCGGTGCGCTTGGCGGCGGCCGGGGCGCCACCGGCGGCGAGCAGCGGGTCCCCGCCGCTCTTCTCCTTGATGGTCTCGATCAGCTGGCTCTTGCGCATGCGTCCGGTACCGGTGATGCCCAGGTCCGCGGCGAGCTTCTGCAGCTCGGCCAGGACCATGCCGTCCAGGCCCGCGGCGGCGGTGCGGCGGCGCCGCGCCGGGGCCGCGGGTGCGGCGGCTGCGTCCGACGCTTCGGCGTCCGGGCGCGCGCCCATCAGATCGGTGGAGTCGCTCACTAAGGGTCCTTCCCTGGAGCGGACGTCGGCCTGTCTGGCTCGGCGACCGGTTGTGCTGTCCTGACCAACGCTCGACTGCGTCGGTCCGAGGCGGTGATCCCCCGAAAGGCGGAAGCCGGTCGAGGGAGAGCTGCGAGGTGCGGTGCTTGAAGCACGGTGGTGCTGAGTGGCGCGGTGGGCCGGTCGTGTGCCGACCGGGCGTACCCCCACGCTGCCTGCGAATCCCGGGCCCCCGTCGCGTGACGGTGGCCCGCGCTCCGCCCGTCCTGGCCTCGAGGTGGGAGGCCGCGGGTGGGAGTCAGGTGCCGTCACGGCTTCGGGATGCGGCCGCATGTCGCGCAGGCAGGCTGCGTACGCGCTGCGGTGGGCTCCCGGAGAATCGTCGCCCCGTGCATCGCCGCGACTCCACGGCAGTGGAGAGCTGGGATCGGGACGCGGCGCACCGAGCCCCGGAGGGCACCTGGTGCAGCAATGAGGTTAACACTACCGACCCCCTCAGACATTCCCCAGCCTTGCGCTTGCCAATCGTGTCCGGAGCACCCGGCTCGGCGCGGTGCCGAGCCGGGCCCCGGCGAGCGGCCCGAACGGGCTGCTCAGACGTCCAGCGGGAGCACGGTGGCCCCGGTCCGGTCGAGCTCCAGGCGGTGCGCGGCGAACGCCGGGTCACCGCCGTGGCCGTGGTGCCCGGCGAAGGAGAGCACCTTGTCGGCACCCGCCTCGTCGGTGAGGGCGAGGACGGTCGGGCCGGCCCCGGAGATGACCGCCGGGACGCCCTCCGCGCGCAGCGCGCCCACCAGCGCGGCGCTGTCCGGCATCGCGGAGGAGCGGTAGTCCTGGTGCAGCCGGTCCTCGGTGGCGGCGAGCAGCAGCTCGGGCCGCCGGGTCAGCGCCTCCACCAGCAGCGCGGCGCGGCCGGCGTTGACCGCGGCGTCGGTCAGCGGGACGGTCTTCGGCAGCAGGCCGCGGGCGGTCTCGGTGAGCACCTCGCCGGCGGGCACGAAGACGATCGGGACGACCTGGCCGGAGGGCTCCAGGGTGACGGCCTTGGCCGACTCCTCGTCGGTCCAGGCGATGGTGAAGCTGCCGCGCAGGCAGGCCGCGACGTTGTCGGGGTGGCCCTCCAGCTCGGAGGCGAGGGCCAGCAGCGCGTCGTCGTCCAGGGCGGACGGGCCGCCGATGGTGACGGCGCGGGCGGCCACGATGCCTGCGCAGATGGCGGCCGAGGAGGAGCCCAGGCCGCGGCCGTGCGGTATCCGGTTGGCGCAGACCACTTCGAGGCCGCGCGGCTGGCCGCCGAGGCGGTCGAAGGCGGCGCGCATCGAGCGGACCAGCAGGTGGCGCTCGTCGCGGGGCAGCGTCTCGGCGCCCTCGCCGGCGATGTCGACCGAGAGGCCGGAGTCGGAGACCCGGACGACGACGTCGTCGTACAGGCCCAGCGCGAGCCCGAAGGCGTCGAAGCCCGGGCCGAGGTTGGCACTGGTCGCGGGAACCCGGACCCGGACGGCGGCGGCACGGAACGCGGGACCGGCCATGCGGTGGACTCTCCTGGGGAAATCGGGCGGCGCGGAGCGCGTCGTCGGTGCAGGGGCGGGAACGGACCGCGGGCCCCGTCCGGGGCGGGCGGTCACGGTCGTCGGTTCGGCCCGGAGGGCCAGGACCCGGGGCATGTGCCACACGGCCGAACCCAGAGTATCGAAGAGAGGTTCCCCAGTGGTACACCCCATGGGCCTTCGATCTGGTGTGTTGCCGCTTCTGGCCGGAATGCGCACCGGATTCGGTTCGGAATGCGAAGCGTAATTGACACAAAAGTGTCACCGGAGAACGTCGACGGGCCGACCCCCGAAAGGGTAGGCCCGTCGAAGCGTCAGACCCGGTGACCGGCCCGGTCCCGGGTCAGTCGAGCAGGCCCAGGCGCCGGGCCGCGGCCTCCGGGTCGATCGGGACGACCTGCGGCTGCGGCGCGCCCGCCACCGCCCAGTCCGGGTCCTTGAGGCCGTTGCCGGTCACGGTGCAGACGATGCGCTGGCCCGGGTCGACCAGGCCGGCCTCCGCCTTGGCCAGCAGGCCGGCCACCGAGGCGGCCGAGGCGGGCTCCACGAAGACGCCCTCCTGCGAGGCCAACAGCCGGTAGGCGGCGAGGATCTGACGGTCCGTCACCTTGTCGATGAGGCCGCCCGACTCGTCCCGCGCGGCGAGCGCGAAGTCCCACGAGGCCGGGTTGCCGATCCGGATCGCGGTGGCGATGGTCTGCGGCTTGAGCACCGGCGCGCCGTCGACGATCGGGGCCGAGCCGGAGGCCTGGAAGCCCCACATCCGCGGCGTGCGCGCCGCGAGGCCGTCGGTGGCGTACTCGCGGTACCCCTTCCAGTACGCGGTGATGTTGCCCGCGTTGCCGACCGGCAGGACGTGGATGTCCGGGGCGTCGCCGAGCATGTCGACGATCTCGAACGCGGCGGTCTTCTGACCCTCGATCCGCACCGGGTTCACCGAGTTGACCAGGGCCACCGGGTACTTCTCGGACAGTTCACGCGCAAGGGTGAGGCAGTCGTCGAAGTTCCCGTCCACCTGCAGGATCTTGGCGCCGTGCACCAGCGCCTGGCCCATCTTGCCGAGGGCGATCTTGCCCTGCGGGACGAGCACCGCGGAGACCATCCCGGCCCGCACCGCGTACGCGGCGGCGGAGGCCGAGGTGTTGCCGGTGGAGGCGCAGATGACGGCCTGGGCGCCCTCCTCCTTGGCCTTGGAGATGGCCATCGTCATCCCGCGGTCCTTGAAGGAGCCGGTCGGGTTGGCGCCCTCGACCTTGAGGTAGACCTCGCAGCCGGTGCGCTCGGAGAGCACCTGGGCGGGGACGAGCGGCGTGCCGCCTTCGAGCAGGGTGACCACCGGGGTGGAGTCCGTGACCGGCAGGCGGTCCCGGTACTCCTCGATCAGGCCGCGCCACTGGTGGGTGTGCGCGCCTCGGACGACGTTCTCGGCAACGGCGTTCATGGCTGTTCCTTACTCCCCTTCGACCCGCATGATGCTGGCCACGTCCCGCACGCTGTCCAGCGCGCGGAGCTTGTCGACCGTCGCCGACAGGGCGGCGTCGGTGGCACGGTGGGTGACCACGACGAGCGAGGCGTCGCCGTCGCGGCCCTGCTGGCGCACGGTGTCGATGGAGACGCCGTGCTCGGCGAAGACGGACGCCACCTGGGCGAGCACGCCCGCGCGGTCGTCCACGTCCAGGCTGACGTGGTAGCGGGTGACCACCTCGTCCATCGGCTTGGCGGGCAGCTGCGTGTACACCGAGTCACCGGGGCCGGGGGCGCCCGCGAGCTTGTTGCGGCAGACCGCGACCAGGTCGCCGAGCACCGCGGAGGCGGTCGGCGAGCCGCCGGCGCCGGGGCCGTAGAACATCAGCCGACCGGCCGCCTCGGCCTCGACGAACACCGCGTTGTAGGCCTCGCGGACGGAGGCCAGCGGGTGCGACAGCGGGATCATCGCCGGGTGGACCCGGGCGGTCACCGAGGCGCCGTCGGCGGCCCGCTCGCAGATCGCGAGCAGCTTGACCACGCAGCCCATCGCCTTCGCGGAGGCGATGTCGGCGGCGGTCACCTCGGTGATGCCCTCGCGGTAGACGTCCGCGGCGGTCACCTTGGTGTGGAAGGCGATGCCGGCCAGGATCGCGGCCTTGGCGGCGGCGTCGAAGCCCTCGACGTCGGCCGTCGGGTCGGCCTCGGCGTAGCCCAGCGCGGTGGCCTCCTCCAGCGCCTCCGAGTAGCCGGCGCCGGTGGTGTCCATCTTGTCGAGGATGAAGTTGGTGGTGCCGTTGACGATGCCCAGCACCCGGTTGACCTTGTCCCCCGCGAGGGACTCGCGCAGCGGCCGCAGCAGCGGGATCGCGCCCGCCACGGCGGCCTCGTAGTACAGGTCCACCCCGGCCGCCGCGGCCGCGGCGTGCAGCTCGGCGCCGTCCTGGGCGAGCAGCGCCTTGTTGGCGCTGACCACCGAGGCGCCCTGCGCGAACGCCGACAGGATGTGGTGTTTGGCGGGCTCGATGCCACCCACCACCTCGACCACGACGTCGATGTCGCCCCGGTTGACCAGGGCCTCGGCGTCGGTGGTGATCAGGTGCTCGGGGACGCCCGGGCGGGTCCGGCCGGCCCGGCGGACCGCGATGCCGGCGAGCTCCACCGGGGCGCCGATGCGCGCGGCGAGGTCGTCGGCCGTCGTCGTCATGATGCGCGCCACCTCGGAGCCCACCACACCACAGCCCAGCAACGCCACCTTCAGCGGGCGCGTACGCATCATCCGACTCCGCTCTGCATTCATCGTGCTTCGGTAATTCCGGCGGGATTCTCGGGGCCGCCGGGAACTTCGGTCCGTACCAGTCTCGGGGACTTTCCGCACGGATCTACGGTCGTTCCATGATCTGAGACGAGAATTTCGTCATCCGATATCGAGACGCAGGAGATCCTCCTCCGTCTCGCGCCTGACGATCACCCGCGCCGCACCGTCCCTGACGGCCAGCACGGGGGGCTTCAGGGCGTGGTTGTAGTTGCTCGCCATCGAGCGGCAGTACGCGCCGGTGGCGGGCACCGCGATCAGGTCGCCCGCGGCCAGGTCGGCCGGCAGGAAGGCGTCCCGCACCACGATGTCGCCGGACTCGCAGTGCTTGCCGACCACTCGCACCAGCATCGGCTCCGCGTCGCTGCGGCGCGACACCAGGGCCACCGAGTACTCGGCGTCGTACAGCGCGGTGCGGATGTTGTCGGACATCCCGCCGTCCACGCTGACGTAGGTGCGCAGGCCCTCCAGCGGCTTGACGGTGCCGACCTCGTACAGCGTGAACGCCGTAGGGCCGACGATCGCCCGGCCGGGCTCCACGCTCAGCCGGGGGGCCCGCAGGTCCGCGGCGGCGCACTCGCGGCGCACGATCTCGCCCAGCGCCGCCGCGATCTCGGCCGGCTCGCGCGGGTCGTCGTCGCTGGTGTAGGCGATGCCGAGGCCGCCGCCCAGGTCGATCTCGGGCAGCTCGACGCCGTGCTCGTCGCGGATGCCGGCCAGCAGGCCGACCACCCGGCGGGCGGCCACCTCGAAGCCCGCGGTGTCGAAGATCTGCGAGCCGATGTGCGAGTGGATGCCGCGCAGCTCCAGGCTGTCGTGGGCGAGCACCCGGCGCACCGCCTCGGCGGCCGCGCCGCCGGTCAGCGAGAGCCCGAACTTCTGGTCCTCGTGCGCGGTGGCGATGAACTCGTGGGTGTGCGCCTCGACGCCGACGGTGATCCGGATCAGCACCTGCTGGCGGACGCCGTGCCGGGCGGCGATCGCGGCCAGCCGCTCGATCTCCTCGTAGGAGTCGACCACGACGTGCCCGATCCCGGACTTCACCGCGTGCTCGAGCTCGTCCACCGACTTGTTGTTGCCGTGCAGCGCGATCCGCTCGGCCGGCATGCCGGCGGCCAGCGCCACGGCCAGCTCGCCCGGGCTGCAGACGTCGAGGTTCAGGCCCTCCTCGTGCAGCCAGCGCACGATCGCCTTGGAGAGGAACGCCTTGCCGGCGTAGTAGACGTCCGCCCCGGTGCCGAAGGCGTCCCGCCAGGCGCGGGCCCGGGTCCGGAAGTCCTCCTCGTCGAGCACGTAGGCCGGCGTGCCGAACTCGGCCGCCAGCGTCCGCACGTCGATGCCGCCGACGGTGACCGCACCCGCGGCGTCCCGGGCGACGGTGCGCGACCAGACCTTGGGGTCGAGCGCGTTGAGGTCCGCCGGCGGGGCCTGGTAGTGGCCCTCGGGCAGGACGTCGCCGTGACGGGGGCCCGCGGGGTGTGCTGAGCGAGACATGTCCTTGTTCCTTGACCTATGGCGAGGGGCGGCGACGGTCCCCGTTGACCGTCAGCCGCCCCCGCTGTGCGCGATGGGGGTGGTGCCTACATCCGCTCGGGCGCCGTGACGCCCAGGAGCGTCAGCCCGTTGGCCACGACCGTGCGCGTCGCGTCGGCCAGCCACAGCCGGGCGCGCGTGAGGTCGGTGACCTCCTCGTCGCCGCGCGGCAGGATGCGGCAGTTGTCGTAGAAGCGGTGGTACTTGGCCGCCAGGTCCTCCAGGTACGTGGCGACGCGGTGCGGCTCGCGCAGCTCGCCGGCCGAGGCCAGCACGCGCGGGAACTCGCCGAGGTGGCCGAGCAGGTCGGACTCCCAGTCGGTGGCCAGCAGCTCCGGTTTGAAGTCCTCGGCCGCGCCGCGCGAGATGCCCTGGTCGTCGGCGTTGCGCTGGACCGCGCACATCCGGGAGTGGGCGTACTGGACGTAGTACACCCGGTTCTCGTTGGTCTGGCTGGTCAGGACGTTGATGTCGAGCGTGATGGTGGAGTCCGTGGAGGACCGCGCCAGGGTGTAGCGGGCGGCGTCGACGCCGATCCACTCGACCACGTCGTCGATCGTGATGATGTTGCCGGCCCGCTTGGACATGCGGACCTCCTCGCCGTCGCGAAGCATCTTCACGAACTGGCCGATCTTCACCTCGATGTTGTGGTTCATGTCGTCGCCCGCGCAGGCCGAGATGGCCTTCAGGCGGTTGACGTACCCGTGGTGGTCGGCGCCCAGCATGTAGAGCGCGACCTCGGTGCCGCGGTCCCGCTTGGACAGGTAGTACGCGGCGTCGGCGGCGAAGTAGGTGGTGTCGCCGTCGGCCTTGATCAGGACGCGGTCCTTGTCGTCGCCGAAGTCGGTGGTGCGCAGGAAGACCGCGCCGTCCTGCTCGAAGACGTGGCCCTGCTCGCGCAGCCGGTCGATGGCCTGCCCGACGGCGCCGGACTCGTGCAGCGACCGCTCCGAGAACCAGACGTCGAAGTGGGTGCCGAACTCGTCCATGGAGCGCTGGATCTCGGCCACCATGAGCTTCAGGCCCTCGGTGCGGAAGACCTGCAGCTGCTCGTCCTCGGGCAGGTCGAGCACGCCCGGGACGGCGTCGGTGAGCGCCTTGGCGATGTCGACGATGTACTCGCCGACGTACCCGCCCTCCGGCACCTCCCGGCCGTTCGCGGCGGCCTGCAGCGAGGCGGCGAACTTGGAGATCTGCACGCCGGCGTCGTTCAGGTAGTACTCGGTGGTGACGTCGGCGCCGCAGGCCCGCAGCACGCGCGCCAGGGAGTCGCCGACGGCCGCCCAGCGGACGCCGCCGATGTGGATCGGGCCGGTCGGGTTGGCGGAGACGAACTCCAGGTTGATCTTCAGGCCCGCGAGGTCCCGGTTGCGGCCGTAGCCCTCGCCGGCCTCGACGATGGTGCGGGCCAGCGCACCGGCGGTGGCGGTGTCCAGGGTGATGTTCAGGAAGCCCGGGCCGGCGATGTCGACCTTGGCGACGCCGGTGATCCCTCGCAGGCGGTCGGCCAGCAGCTCGGCGACGGCTCGCGGCGGCTTGCCGGCCGCCTTGGCGAGCTGGAGGGCCACGTTGGTCGCGTAGTCGCCGTGGTCCCTGTTCTTGGGCCGCTCGACCGTCACGTGCTCGGGCACGGCGACGGCCAGCTCGCCCGCCTCGACGGCGGCGCTCACTGCGGCCTGGACTGCCTGGGAAAGCTCTGCGGGGGTCACGACGCCAAGCGTAGGCGAGACGGGGTGCCCGCCCGCCACCCGGTTTACCGGTTGAGACGCCGTCGCGCCGTCCGGGCCGGGGTGTCAGCCGCGATCGGTGCGCTCTGTTCGCTCAGGGCGAAACGCGCTCGGCCGGCCGCCGAGCTCCATCAACCGCCGCACCAGCGCGACCAGGTCGGCCGGGTCGAAGGGCTTGCCGAGGTAGCCGTCCACGCCGACCGCCTCGCCCAGGTCGAGGTCCGCCGGGGTGCAGGCGCTCACGATCGCGATCGGCAGTCCGCTGGTCGCCGGGGTCGCCCGCAGCCGGGCCGCCGTCCGCAGGCCGTCCAGCCGCGGCATCATCACGTCGAGGGTCACCACGTCCGGCTTCACCCGGCGGACGACCTCCAGGCACTCGGCGCCGTCGGCGGCGGTCACCACCTCGAAGCCCTCGAGCTCCAGGTTGACCCTGATCAGCTGGCGGATCACCTCGCTGTCGTCCACCACGAGGACCCGCCCGGACACTCCCGACACCTCACCGAGGGTATCGGCGCCCCCGCCGCCCCGTCCGGCCTTTGGGCACTTCCACCGCCCCCGGCACCCCTCCCCCTCGACTCCTCCGCACCGCCCGCGACGGCTCCCCGGGAAACCCGTGCACGGAGCACGCCCGGAGCCTGGTAGTGTTCTTCACGTCGGAGGCGCCAGCGCCGAGGACACCAGCCAGGCCCCCGTAGCTCAGGGGATAGAGCACCGCCCTCCGGAGGCGGGTGCGTAGGTTCGAATCCTACCGGGGGCACTTCGCAGGAAGTGCAACTGAGGCCCAGATCAGTGGAGTTGATCCACGGATCTGGGCCTTCGTCATGTCCGGCCCCGGGTGGGGCCGGACACGCCGGGCGGCCGGGCCCGGGGCCGGGCCGGTCAGGAGGCCGCGGCGGCCTCGGCCTCGGCGTAGAGCCCGGCGATGGTGTGGTCGAAGTAGGCGCTGTAGGAGACGTCGTCGGAGTCGCCGCCCTGCTGGAAGCCGCCGATGGCACCGACCACGTCGCCCGTCGCGACGTCGATCCACGGGCCGCCGCTGGTGCCCGCCGGGTAGGCCGGGCAGGAGACGACGCGCTGGTAGGTGCTCTGCTTGCCGGTGCTGTTGGTGCAGAGGCTGGGCGTCTCCGCGTCGCCGGGGTACCCGTACAGGTGGACGGTGGCGCCGAACGGCTCGTCGGTGCCGAGGTGGTTGCCGCCGACCACGTCCTCGACGTTCCGGCCGTTGCTGGGGGCGGTCTCCAGGATCGCGAAGTCCTCGTCCTGGTCGCCCTTCCCGGACCAGCCGGAGGTGGTGTGGACGGCGGTGACCCGCCAGCTGCCGAACGGGGCGGAGCCGTCGCGGTAGCCCGGGACGAAGGTGACGCCGTCGGCGCTGTTGAGGCAGTGCGCGGCGGTCAGCAGCAGGTTGCCGGTGGGGCTGTGCAGGACGCTGGCGGTGCAGAAGTGGTTGCCGGCCGCGATGCCGCCGCTGAACAGGGCGCCGACGGTGGCGGCCTCCGGGTCCGTGGACGCGGCGACCGTGGTGGTGCCGAGGACGGCGGTCCGGGTGCTCGCCTTCGCACCGGCGGACGCCGTCGGCGTCCCGGCGGGCACCGCGTCCTCGCTCGGGGAGTCGGTCGGGGTCTCGCTCGCGGTCCCGGTCGGCGCCGGCTCCGGGGACTCGGCGGGGCTCGCGGCCGGGCTCCCGGTCGGGCCCTGGGCCTGGTCGGTGCCGTCGGTCGGCGCCGCGGCGTCGAGCGCTCCGGGCGAGGCGGTGGCCTGCGCGACGGCGGCCCGGGGGCTGCGGGCCGCCTTCCCCGCGGCGGTCGCGTCGGACAGGCTCAGCCCGTGCGTGCCGGTCACCACGGCGGCCACCACCACCGCCGAGAGCGCGGTGAACAGGGTCGGGGCCAGCAGGCGGTGGCGCTTCGTGTGGCGGCGGTGCTGAGCCATGCCCGTGTCTCCTACCGGTGTCGGTGGCGGTGTCCGGTCAACGACTATGACGCCTCCGCCTCGAAACGTCGTTACCGGTGTCTGGGAGCAGGATGAGAATCCGTCACCCCTCGCCCAACAGGCGCTCCAGGTCCGCGGGTCCGAGGAACGCGCTGTGCGTCCCGGCCCGGGTGCAGGCGAAGGCGCCGGCGGCCGTGCCGACCCGGGCGCAGTCCAGCGGTGCGAGGCCCCGGAACCAGGCGGCGAGGAAGCCCGCGACGAAGGCGTCGCCGGCGCCGTTGGTGTCCACCACCGGGCGGCCCGGGTCGACGGCCGGCAGGTGGTGCACCGCGCTCCCGCCCCGGGTGAGCTGGTAGCAGCCGTCGGCGCCCGCGGTGGCGGTGACGACGGTCGCGCGGCCTTCGGCGAGGATCCGGCGCATCACCTCCTCGTGGCGGCCGCGGCAGCCGGCCGTGGAGAGGAACACCAGGTCGGAGCCGAGCGCGTAGTCGAGGTGGTGCGGGTCGGCGCCGTCCCAGTCGTGCAGGTCGGTGGAGGTGGTGCGGCCGAGCCGGTGCAGGTCGGCGTACATGTCCCGGTTGACGCCGGTGATGGAGAGGTGGACGTGCCGGCTGCGCTCCGCGTAGGGGAGGTAGAACGCGCGCGGCAGCCGCAGGTCGGCGGGGTGGCGGCCGTCGTAGAAGGAGAACCGGCGGCCGGCGGCGTCGACCAGGTTGACCCCGCGCGGGGTGCCGTGCGGGCTCACCAGGTGGGCGAGGTGCAGGCCGTGGCGCTCGTGGGCGGCGCGGACCAGGTCGCCCTGCGGGTCGTCGCCGAGGAAGTCGAGGAGGGCGGTGCGCAGGCCGAGGTGGTGGGCGCCGAGGGCGACGCCGTTGCCGGTGTGGCCGAGGTGGTCGTGGACCGGTCCGACGGACAGGGAGTCGCCGGGCGGGACCTCCAGGCGCTCCACCCGGACGATGGTGTCCACGCCGGCGCCGCCGACGACGAGCAGGTCGAACTCGGGCAGCGCCACGGCGCCTCCTTGATCCCTGGGCAGTGGCCAGGAGTCAAGCAGGCGCCGGAGGTCGACTGCAAGACCTTGCTGAAGGGTTTCAGGTGGCCCGTTGGCGTTCCGTCGGGGCGGTCGCCCCGGCGCCGGCGGCGGGGCCGGACTGAGCGTCCGCGGAGCGCGCGGCAGCGGCCGGTTCCTCGGCGGGCCGCGACGCCCCGCCCTCGACGGCGGTGGCCTCACCGGGCGCCGGCCGGTGGTCGATCATCAGGAAGGCGACCAGCGCGGCCAGCAGCAGGATGCCCATCGCCACCCAGGTGGCGACCACGTACCCGTGCACCGCGCCCTGGGCCTGGACCGCCGGGTCGGAGGCGATCCGGGTCGCGAGGAAGCTCGCGGTGGCACTGGCCGCGATGGTGTTCAGCAGCGCCGTACCGAAGGAACCGCCCACCTGCTGGGCCGAGTTGATCGTGGCCGAGGCCGCTCCGGCCTCGTTCGGGGCGACCCCGAGGGTGGCCAGGCTCATCGACGGCATGAAGACCAGGCCCATGCCGAAGCCCAGCAGCAGCTCGGCGGGCAGCACCATGCCGGCCCACGGGCTGTCCACCTTCATCTGGGTCAGCCAGGCCATGCCGGCCCCGGCGAGCAGCAGGCCGGGCCCGATCAGGTTCCGGGACGGCACCCTGGTCATCAGCCGGGCCGCGATGCCCGTCGAACTGATCACGATGGCGGCCGTCATCGGCAGGAAGGAGAGGCCGGACACGATCGGCGAGAAGTGCTTGATGGCCTGCAGGTAGTAGGTCAGGAACAGGAACAGGCCGAACATGCCGACCATCGCCAGGCCCACCGAGAGCGCGCCACCGCCGCGGTTGCGGTCGGCGACGATGTGGATCGGCAGCAGCGGGTGCGCGCTGCGCCGCTCGACCAGGACGAACGCCGCGAGCAGCAGCACGCCCAGGACCAGCGAGCCGAGCACCAGGGCGTCGCCCCAGCCGCGGGTCACGGCCTCGGAGGTGCCGAAGACGATCGCCAGCAGGCCGCCGCAGCCGAGCAGGGCGCCCGGCAGGTCGAGTCGGATCCGGTTCCCCTTGGCGACGTGGTCGCGCTGGAGCACGGAGAACGCGGCGAAGGCGGTGGCGATGGCGATCGGGGTGTTGACGAACAGGCACCAGCGCCAGTTCAGGTACTCGGTCAGCAGGCCGCCGGCGATGAAGCCGATCGCGGCGCCGCCGCCGGCGATCGCACCGAAGATGCCGAAGGCCGTGCTGCGTTCCTTCGGATCGGAGAAGGTCGTGGAGAGCAGCCCCAGCGCGGAGGGGGCGAGCAGGGCGCCGAACGCGCCCTGGAGGGCGCGGGCGCCGAAGAGCATGGCCGGGTCGGCCGCGGCGCCGCCGAGGGCGGAGGCCAGGGCGAAGCCCAGCAGGCCGATGGTGAAGACGCGCTTTCGGCCGAAGAGGTCGCCCAGCCGGCCGCCGAGGAGCAGCAGGCCGCCGAAGGCGAGCGTGTAGGCGGTGATCACCCATTGCCGGTCGGCGTCGGATATGCCCAGGTCCCGCTGGGCCGACGGCAGTGCGATGTTCACGATGGTGATGTCGAGGACGATCATGAGCTGGGCGATGGCGATGACCGCCAGGGCCCACCAACGGCGGCTGTCCGCGTTCTCATGACCGGTGGCAGGTTGCGCAGACACTGGTCGAGCCTTCCGGAGGGGACGGAGAGGTCACGCAGTCGCCTTCCAGCCAAACTCCCGGGCGGGCGATTGGCAAGGAAAAACCTCAGCAAATCGACATTTTCGGGACGAAAGGACTAGGGCGTGTCTTTCGGATCACGTCGGATCAGCGGGCGTCGTTGGGGTGCGTGCATCGGCGGCGCCGAGGAGGGAGTCCATGCGGAGCATCGGCGACTGACGAGAAGCCGGCGAGGTGCGTGCCCCGGCGGCGACCGCCTGGCGTGATCCGAAAGACACGCCCTAGGGCCCCGGGTCTCGCGGACGAGACCCGGGGCCCTACGGTCCTGCAGCGCGGACGGTCCAGGCGCACGGGCGGTCCCGGCGCCCGGACGGTCCTAGAGCGCGGAGAGCTCCTCGACCAGGTCGTCCAGGCCGAGCGAGCCCTGCGAGAGCGCCGCCATGTGCCAGGCCTTGAGGTCGAACTCCTCGCCGCGGGCCTCGTGCGCCGCCCGTGCCGCCGCCCGGCCGCGCAGCCAGGCGCGCTCGCCCAGCTTGTAGCCGATCGCCTGGCCGGGCATGCCCAGGTAGCGGACCAGCTCGCTGTCCAGGTAGTCCGGGGTGAGGCCGCAGTAGAGGCCGAAGAACTCGCGGGCGGCCTCCGGGCTGACCCGCTCGCCCGGCTTGTACGGGGAGTCCGCGGGGAAGTCCATGTCCGCGTGCATGCCGATGTCGACGATGACCCGAAGCGCCCGCATCATCTGGGCGTTGAGGTAGCCGAGGCGGTGCCCCGGGTCGGTGAGGTAGCCGAGCTCGTCCATCAGGCGCTCGGCGTACAGCGCCCAGCCCTCCAGGTTGGCGCTCACCCCGCCGATGCTGACCTGGTAGGTGGAGAGCCGGTCGGCGACGTAGTTCCACTGCGCGAGCTGCAGGTGGTGGCCCGGGACGCCCTCGTGGTACCAGGTGGAGACGAGGTCCCAGACCGGGAAGCGCTCCCGGCCGAGCGACGGCAGCCAGGTCCGGCCCGGGCGGGTGAAGTCCAGCGAGGGCGCCGTGTAGTACGGGGCGGCCGCACTGCCGGGCGGGGCGATCCGCGACTCGACGCGGGTGACCGGCTCGGCCAGGTCGAAGTGGGTGCCCTGGAGGTCCCGGATCACCTGGTCCATCAGGCCCTGCAGGTACAGCCGGGTCGCCTCGGCGCCCTCGACGACCGGGCCCTCGACCTCCAGCCACTTCATCGCGGCCATCGGGCCCTCGCCGGGGAGGACCTTCTCCGCCTCGGCCTCCATCTGCGCGGCGAGGTCGTGGAACTCGCTCCAGGCCCAGGCGTAGGCCTCGTCCAGGTCCAGGTCGGCGCCGGTCCACAGGCGGACGAGGCGGCGGTAGCGCTCCCGGCCGGTGGTGTCGGGGGTGTCGGCGGCCGCGGGCCCGTAGACGTCGCGCATCCAGTCGCGCAGCTCGGCGAGCGCCTCGGCGGCGGCCACCGCGGGCCCGGTCAGCTCGGCGCGCACGCCCTCCGGCGCGTCCTGGACGAACTCGCCGAACCAGCCGCCGGGCACGTCCCCGGCCAGCCACTCGCCGAACTGCCCGACCACGGTGGAGACCTGGCGGGGGCCGGAGAGCAGCCCGCTCGCGATGCCGGCGGCCAGGGTCTCCCGGTACTGCGCGAACGCCACCGGCACGCGGGCCAGCCGGCGGCCGACCACCCGCCACTCGTCCTCGGTGCCGGTGGCCATCAGGGTGAAGACGTCGCGGAGCTCGTGCACCGGCGAGCCCAGGTTGCGCACCGCGCGGAGGTGCTCGCCCGCCTCGTGGACGGCGAGCTCGGCGGTCAGCCGCTCGCGCAGCAGTCGGGCGCAGCGGCGCTCGGCCTCGTCCTCGGCGGCCCCGGCCCGCTCCGCCCCGTCGAGGGCGGCCAGGGTGCGGCGGGCGAGGTCGGCGATCGCCTCGGCACCGGCGGGCGAGAGGTCGGGGAGGCGGTCGTCCTCGGGGTTGAGTCCCAGGTAGACCGCGGCGAGCGGGTTGAGTTCGGCCAGGGCGTGGACGTAACCGTCGGCGATCCGGCGCGGGGTGGTGCCGTCGGAGGTGATCAGTTCTTCAACCATTCGGACATCATTTCGTGGCACGGGGGGATTGCAAGCCCTTGACCGAGATCGGTGACATGCACCGGTCGAATGTTCGTCACAGGCCGCCCGGTCAAACGCACGTTCGGCGAACCGCCGCGCGCGACAGGATCCGATCGGGTCGACGCCCATTACGCTGACCGCCATGGAAGCCCGCCCCACCACGGCAACCGGCCCGCTGCCCGAACCGGCCGCACCCGACCCGCGCCCGCGGCGCGCCGGCTACCGGCGGCTGCCGGTCCAGCAGCGGCGCGACCAGCTGATCGCGGTCGCCCTGGAACTGTTCGCCGTCCGGCCGCCCGAGGAGGTGAGCCTGGACGACGTCGCCGAGGCCGCCGGGGCCTCCCGCCCGCTGGTCTACCGCTACTTCGCCGGCGGCAAGCAGCAGCTGTACGAGGCGGCCCTGCGCACCGCCGCCGACGAGCTGACCAGCCGCTTCGCCGTCCCGCTGGCCGGAACGCCGTCCGAGCAGCTGGCGGCCGTCCTGGACGGCTACTTCGCCTTCGTGGCCGAGCACGACGCCGGCTACTCGGCGTTGCTGCGCGGCGGTTCGGTGGTGGAGACGGCCCGCACCTCGGCCATCGTGGACGACGTCCGGCGGGCCGCGCTGAAGCGGACCCTGCGGCACCTGGGGGTGCGGGAGGCCGGGCCGCGGCTGACGCTGCTGGTGCGCTCCTGGATCGCGGTGGTCGAGGGCGCGTCGCTGAGCTGGCTGGACGAGGGGCGCACACTGCCGGTCACGGAGCTGCGCGACTGGCTGGTGGACCAGTTCACGGCGATGGCGGCGGCGACGGCCCTGCACGATCCGCAGACCGCGGGGGTGCTGGCCACGCTGCTGGCGCTGGAGGGGCCGCGGGCGGAGCGGGCGGACCGGCTGCGCGAGGTGCTGGCGGCGCGGTAGCGCGGGAGTGCCGCCGGGGCCTGCGGGTGCGTTCCGCCTGGGGCTGCGACGACGTGCTGCCGGGGGCCTGCGACCGGCGTGCTGCCGGGGCCCCTCGGGTGCGCGGGTGCCGGACGGACGGCGTGGCCGGCCTCGGGCGGCGCGGGCCCTCCCGACCCCCGTGCCCGGGGTCGGGGCGGCCGGAACGCCGCGGTGGTCGGCGGGCGGGCGGCCGGGGAACGGCCGGGGGCGCCCGTCGGGCGGCTCAGGCCTTGCCGAACACCTGGCGCTGGCGGCCGAGACCGTCGATCTCGATCTCGACGATGTCGCCCGCGGTCAGGAACGGCGTCCCCGGGTGGCCCAGGGTGACGCCGGCCGGAGTGCCCGTGACGATCACGTCGCCCGGCTCCAGCACCATGAACTGGCTCGCGTAGCGGACCAGTTCGAGCACCGGGAAGATCATCTTCGCGGTGTTGCCGTCCTGCCGCAGCTCGCCGTTGACCCAGAGCCGCAGCGGCAGCTGCTGCGGGTCGGCGACCTCGTCCGCGGTGACCAGCCAGGGCCCCAGCGGCGTGAAGGTCTCCGCCGACTTGCCCTTGTCCCACTGACCGCCGCGCTCGAACTGGAAGGCCCGCTCGGTCACGTCGTTGGCGATCGCGTAACCGGCGATCACCGCCGCCGCCTCCTCGTGACCGCCCAGGTAGCGGGCGGTCCGGCCGATCACGACGGCCAGCTCGGCCTCGTAGTCGGTCTTCTCGCCGCCGCGCGGCACCAGCACCTCGTCGTACGGGCCGACCACCGTGTAGCTCGGCTTGAGGAAGATCACCGGCTCGTCCGGTGCCACGGCCCCGGCCTCGGCGGCGTGGTCGCGGTAGTTGAGCCCGATGCCGACCACCTTGCCCGGGCGGGCGACCGGCGCGCCCACCCGCAGGCCGGCGAGGTCCACCCGGGGCAGCAGCCCCGCGGCCACGTCGCGCGCCAGCGCGGCGGCGTCCAGCCCGGCCAGGAAGGCCCCGTCGATGTCCCGGGCGCGCCCGGAGAGGTCGTACCCGGTGCCGTCCTGGCCCAGCACGACCGGGCGCTCGGCGCCCGGGGGTCCGACACGGAGGAGCTTCATCGATCCGTCACCAGCCTTTCGTCGCAGCTCACCGGGGGCGGCAGACACCGCACCCGAGTCTGGCAACGAGGTATATCAACGCCGACGGCCGTGGAACCAGACCGTCCCGGTGGGCGGATTCCTATCAATTCGCACAGCCCCCGGACGCCCCGAATCGGCGAGCCGTACGGTTGACAGCCCCCGGCCGGGGCGGCGGCCCGCCCGCCTCAGCCGTGCTGCGGACCGCCTCCGAGCAGGCCGGCCAGACTCAGCGCCCGCGGCTCGCCCGGACCGGACCGGGTGACCACCCGGTGCCAGCGGTCGAGGTCGCGCAGCACGTCGGCCCGCGCGCCGGGCTCGGCGGCCAGCGCCGTGACCAGCTCCCGCAGCAGGGCGACGGCGGCGCCCGGACTGCCGTCCTCGGCCAGCCAGAGGGCCAGGTCGTGGCAGGTGCGCAGGGTGCGCGGGTCACCCGGACCGCAGATCCGGGCGAGGTCGGGGACGAGCGCGGTCAGCATCCCGACGGCCTCCCCGGGGGCGCCCTGCGCGCCGCACTGCCAGGCCCGGTCCGCCCGGCGGCGCAGCTGCTCCGGGCTCGGGTCGTCCGGGCGCAGCACCCCGGGGCGGATCCGGCGCAGCCGCTCCAGCACCTCGGCGGCGGTGGCGGGCCGGTCCTCCGGGCGCTTGGCGAGCAGCCGGGCGATCAGGTCGGCCAGCGCCGGGTCGGCGGTGCGCACCCGGGGCGGGACCTCCTCCAGGTGCTTGTACATGTACTCGGCGGCCGAGGCGGCGCGGAACGGCCGGCGCCCGACGCAGAGCTGGTAGAGCATGACGCCGAGTGCGTAGAGGTCGGCCCGGCCGTCCACGGTGGCGCCGGACCAGCACTCGGGCGCCAGGTAGGGGACGGTGCCGACGACGTTCCCGGTGGAGGTGAGCACGGCGGACTGGGAGAGCAGCCGGGCGATGCCGAAGTCCAGCACCTTGGCCTTGCCGCCCTCGTCGATCATCACGTTCTCGGGCTTGATGTCGCGGTGCACGACCCCGCAGCTGTGCGCGGCGTCCAGCGCCTTGCAGACCTGGCGCATCCACTTGAGCGCGGCCTCCTGCTCGGGCAGGCCGTCCTTGAGGATGTCGGACAGGGCCCGGCCGCGGACCAGCTCCAGGACCAGGTAGTGGGTCTCCCCGGATCCGGCCGCGACCCGGCCGTAGTCGTGCACGGTGACGATGTGCGGGTTGGAGAGGCCGCCGGCCGTCCGTGCCTCGCGGACGAACCGGCTCACCGCCTCCCGGTCGGTGGCGTGCTCCTCCAGCAGCACCTTGACGGCGACCGCGCGGTCGAGCCGCAGATCGGTCGCCCGCCAGACCACGCCGAACCCGCCCCGGCCCAGCCCCGCCTCCAGCCGGTAGCGGCTGTCGAGCACCTCCCCCTCGTGCATGGCCTCCCCCAACTCCAGCTCCTCCGGACGGCGTTCGCCGTCGGCGGGGTCACCTTAGCGGCGGGGGGAGGCCGGCGGGTGAACGGGTTCGGGGCATCAGGGCTTGGGCTTGGGCAGGCCGGGCGGGTTGACCTCGGAGGTCGGCACGGCCTCGTTGTCCAGGCCCCAGCGCTTGAGCACCTGGGCGTACGTCCCGTTCCCGATCACCTCGTTGAGCGCCCCGCTCAACGCCTTGACCAGCCCGTTGTCCTTCCGGGTGGTCGCCGCGATCTTGCCGAGCACGTCGGCGCCGCCGCCCGAGTAGGTGCCGACCACCTCCGTCTCGCCGGTCTGCACGGCGTGGAACGACAGGCTGGGGTTGGGGCCGACGTAGGCGTCGATCCGGCCGGAGGAGAGCGCCAGGTAGAACTCGGTGCCCTGGAAGTACTTGATGTCGATCGGCTTGAGGCCGTTGCGGACGTTCTCCTCGCTCCAGGAGATCAGCAGCTTCTCCTGGTTGGTGCCGGAGGCGACGCCCACCGACCGGCCGGCCAGGTCCTTGGCGCCGGCGACCTTGAGGCCGCTGCCCTTCCGGGCCTCGAAGCCGAGCACGTCCAGCCGGTAGGTCGCGAAGTCGTACTTCTCCTTGCGGGCCTCGGTGACGGTGATGTTGGAGATGCCGACGTCGTACTTGCCGCTGTCCAGGCCGACGAAGATGTTCTCCCAGGAGACCGGGTTGAACTCGACCTTGAGGCCGAGCACGTCGCCGATCAGCGAGGCGACGTCGGGCTCGACGCCGATGATCGTCCTGTCGTCGTTCGCGTAGAAGTCCAGCGGCGGCGTGGTGCCGATGGCGTCCACGACGGTCAGTGTGCCCCGCTTCCTGATCTCCTCCGGAACGAGCGCCGCGACGGCGTCGACCTTGGGCGTGGTCACCCGCTTCTGGTCGGCCGTCAGGTTGACCACGGCGCCGTTCGGCGCGGTGCTGCCCTTGGCCGGGGCGAGCTCCGCCGAGGCCCCGGTGGCACCGCTGCCGCAGGCGGCGAGGGCGAGGGCGGCGGTGACGGCGGCGGCGGTCACCAGGGCGCGACGGGGTAGGGACATGGCGGAACTCCTGCTCGTGAAGGGGTCGTTCGGCGGTTCGCGGGGTGGTTCGAGGGAGCGGCGGTCCGGGAGGTCCGCCGCCCGGGGGATTCAGAGGACCTTGGCGAGGAAGGCCCTGGTGCGCTCGTGCCGGGGGTGGTCCAGGACCTCGGCCGGCGGGCCCTGCTCGACCACCACACCGCCGTCCATGAAGACCACGGTGTCGGCGACCTCGCGGGCGAAGCCGATCTCGTGGGTGACCACGATCATGGTGGTGCCGGTGCGGGCGAGGTCCTTGATGACGTCCAGCACCTCGCCGACCAGCTCCGGGTCCAGCGCCGAGGTGGGCTCGTCGAACAGCAGCACCTTCGGCTCCAGCGCCAGCGCCCGGGCGATCGCCACCCGCTGCTGCTGGCCGCCGGACAGCTGCCGGGGGTAGGCGGCGGCCTTGTCGGCCAGCCCGACCCGCTCCAGCAGCGCCAGCGCCGACGCCCTGGCCTCGGCCCGGGGCCGGCGCAGCGCGGCGATCGGCGCCTCGACCAGGTTCTCCAGCACGGTGAGGTGCGGGAACAGGTTGAAGTTCTGGAACACGAAGCCGATGCCGGTGCGCTGGCGCAGCACCTCGCGCTCCCTGAGCTCGTGCAGCCGGTCGCCGACCCGGCGGTAGCCGATCAGCTCGCCGTCGATGGAGACGTGGCCGCCGTCCAGCCGTTCCAGGTGGTTGATCGCGCGCAGCAGGGTGGACTTGCCGGAGCCGGACGGACCGAGCACCACCGTCACCGAGCCGGCCGGGACGTCCAGGTCGACCCCGCGCAGCACCTCCAGCTGCCCGAAGCTCTTGCGCAGGCCGCGGACCCGCACCACCGGTGCGGCCGCCGGGTCGGGCCCGGCGGGCCGCGCGGCCGGGTCGGTCTTGGCGAGCGTGGTCACGGGCGTCCTCCGGTGGTGCGGGTGTCGGGCGTGCGGGCGGGCGCCGGGCGGGCCGGCAGGCTCCGGACGAAGGCCCGGGCGCGCTGGAGCGGGGTGGGCGGCCGGCTGCGCTGCGAGCCGCGGGAGAAGTAGCGCTCGACGTAGTACTGGCCGATCGACAGCACGGTGGTCAGCAGCACGTACCAGACGGTGGCGACCATCAGCAGCGGCACCACCCGGCCGGTCCGGCCGTAGACCACCTGCGCCTGGTAGAAGAGCTCGCCGATGGCCATCACGTAGACCACCGAGGTGCCCTTGAGCAGCGAGATCACCTCGTTGGCGGCGGCCGGCAGGATCCCGCGCATGGCCTGCGGCAGCACGATCCGCCAGGCCTGCCGCCAGCGCGGGATGCCCAGCGCGGCGGCGGCCTCCCGCTGCCCGGCGTCCACCGCGACGACGCCGCCGCGGATGATCTCGGCGGCGAAGGCGGCCTGGTGCAGGCCGAGGCCGAGGACGGCCGCGCCGAGCGCGCTCAGCACCCCGACCGTCTCGAAGTCGCCGAAGGTCGGGCCGAACGGGATGCCGAACCCGAACCGCTTGTACAGGTACGACAGGTTGAACCAGAACACCAGCTGGACGATCAGCGGGATCGAGCGGAACACCCAGACGTACGCCCAGGCGATCGACTGCAGGATCGGGCTGCGGGACAGCCGCATCGCGGCCACCACGGCACCCAGCAGGAAGCCCAGCACCGTCCCGTAGAAGGTCAGTTGGAGGGTGCGGCCGACCGCCTGGACGATCGTGTCGGCGGTGAAGTAGATCCGGAAGGTGGCCCAGTCCCAGCCGGGGTTGGTGGCCAGGCCGTGGGCGAACTGGGCGAGCACGACCAGGGCGGCGATCCCCAGCGCCCAGCGCCAGGGGTGCCGGGCGGGGACGGTCCGCAGGCCGGCCAGTTCGTCCAGGTCGGGGGCCGGGGCCGGGGCTCCGGCTGTCGTGTCGGCGACGGCTTTTCCCGGGGCTGCCGGGGCTGCCGGGGCTGCCGGGTCGGCATCGGGTCTGCCGCGGTGCGGGGGCGCGGGCGGCTCGGTGGTGACGGTCATCGGGGGCTCCTTCGACCGGCCCGGGGAGCGGGTCCGGCGGGCCGGCGGGTCACGGGTGTTCGGGCGGACTGATCAGGGACTCCTTGACGGCGGAGTCGGCGACCCCCCACTTGCGGAGGATCCGCTCGTACGTCCCGTCCTTGATCAGCTGGTTGACCGCCGCCTGGAAGGCCGGGGTGAGCTTCGAGCCCTTCCTGAACGCGAAGCCGACGTCCAGCCGGTGGAACTCGCCGAGGAAGCGCGTCCCGGAGGCCTCCTGCGCGGCCTGGTAGCGCAGGCCGTTGATGGTCGACATCAGCACGTCCACCCGGCCCTGCTGGAGGCTGGTGAGCACGGCGCCGCTGTCGCTGAACGCCTTCACCTCGTACGGCTTCCTCCCGGCCGCGGCGCAGACGTCCTTCCTGGCGTTCAGCGTGGTCTCGAACGTGGTGCCGGCGCCGGTGCCGACGGTCAGCCCGCAGAGCTGGACCAAGTCGGTGACCGGCTCGGTCCGGGTGTCGTCCCTGCGGACCGCGAAGCCCTGGCCGTCGTCGATGTAGGTGACGAAGTCGATGGTCCTCAACCGGGCCGTGGTGACGCCGAAGTTGCCGGTGCCCACGTCGAACTTGCCGCTGTCCAGGGCGGGCAGGATGGTCTCGAAGGCGGCCTCCTCGCGCTGCACGGTCAGTCCGAGCACCCTGGCCACCGCGTCGGTGAAGTCCACGTCGATCCCGGCCGGCTTCTTCGTCGCCTGGTCGGCGTAGAAGGCGGTGGGCGGCGCGCCGAAGGAGGCCCCGAACGTCAGGGTGCCCGCCGCGCGCACCTCCTCGGGCAGCAGCGCGGCGGCGGCGTCCGACTTCGGCACGCCGGAGACGACGTCCTGGGCGGCGGCCGTGACGGCTCCGCCCGCGCCCGCCGGGCCCGTGGTGCCCGGGTCCGAGCCGCACGCGGCCAGCGCCAGGACGGGCAGCAGGGCGGCGGCCGACAGGCGGCGGGCGGTGGTGGTTCTCACGGGGGGCCTTTCAGGTGGTGGTCAGCACCGGCAGGTGCTGCTCGGACGGCACCGGCAGGTGCTTCTCGAAGGGGAGCGGGCCGATGGTCAGCGGATCGGCGGCGAGGTCGAACAGCGGGGTGTAGCCGGCGGCCAGGTAGAGGCCCCTGGCCTCGGGCTGGCGCGGGCCGGTGGTCAGGTGGATCCGGGCGTAACCGGCGGCGGCGGCCGTGCGCTCCAGCTCGGCCAGCACCCGGCGGGCCAGGCCGCGGCGGCGGTGCGCGGAGTGCGTCCACATCCGCTTCAGCTCCGCGGTGCGCTCGTCGTACCACTTGTACGCACCGCCGGCGACCGGCTCGCCGTCCTCCAGCAGGAGGATCAGCACGCCGTGCGGCTCGGCGAAGGCGTCCCGCGGGTAGCGGGTCATCTCCTGGTGCGCCTCGGGGCCGTAGCGGCTGACGTACTCGTGGGTGAGTTCGCGCAGCAGCGGCTCGACCAGCGGGTCGTCGACGTCGACCCGGCGGAACTCCGGCACCGGGGCGGGGTCGCTCACGCCTGGACCGCGATCAGCTGGTGGCGGTCGCGCTCGGCCCGTTCGGCGGCCTCCGCGGCGGCCTTGGCGGCGTCCCGCCGGGCGACCTCCGCGCGGACGAGCGGGATGACGTGGCGGCCGAAGTCGATCGCGTCGTCGAGCAGGTGGTAGCCGCGGGCGGACAGGATGTCGACGCCGAGGTCGTAGTAGTCGAGCAGGGCCTCGGCGACCGTCTCCGGGGTGCCGACGAGGGCGTTGGAGTTGCCGGCCCCGCCGGTGGCCGCGGCGGTCGGGGTCCACAGCGCCCGGTCGTAGCGCTCACCGGCCTCGGCGATCTCGATCAGCCGCCGCGAGCCGGTGTTCTCGGGGGCCGCGGCCGGGGCGTCGCCGAGCGGGCGGCCGCGCCGCCGGGCCTCCCCGGTGGCCCGGCGGGCCTTGATCGCGTCCACCGTCCGGTGCGCCTTCTCCCAGGCCAGCTCCTCGGTCGGTGCGATGATCGGCCGGAACGCCACCTGGATCCGCGGCACGTCGGTGCGCCCGGCGGCCCGGGCCGCCTCCTTCACCCGCTCGATCTGCTCGGCGGTGCGGGCCAGCGGCTCGCCCCAGAGGCAGTAGACGTCCGCCTCGGCGCCGCCGGCCGCGTAGGCGGCGTCCGAGGAGCCGCCGAAGGAGACCCCGGGGCGCGGCTGCTGGACGGGGAAGACGTCCGACACGAAGTCGTGGAAGCGGTAGTGGGTGCCCTCGTGGTCGAAGGGCTCCCGGCTGGTCCACGCCTTCTTCACGATGCCGATGTACTCGCGGGTGCGCTCGTAGCGCTCGTCCTTGGACAGGAAGTCGCCCTCCCGCCGCTGCTCGTGGTCGTTGCCGCCGGTGATGAAGTGCACGGTCAGCCGGCCGTCGCTGATCTGGTCCAGGGTGGCGAAGGTCTTGGCGGCGAAGGTCGGGTAGGAGACGTTCGGCCGGTGCGCGAGCAGGATCTGCAGCCGGTCGAGGTGCGCGGCGAGGTAGGCGGCCGCGGCCGCGGGCTCCGGGGAGCCGGCCCCGTAGGCGAAGAGCACGCGGTCCCAGCCGTGGTCCTCGTGGGCGCGGGCCAGCCGCAGGGTGTAGTCGCGGTCGAAGGCGGCGGTGGTGCGGGCGGTGGTCTCCGAACCGTCGCCGGTGGCGGCGATGCCGAGGAACTCGACGGGCATGGCGGAACCTTTCGGGGTGGGTGGAACGCCCGGACCGCAGATGGGCGGGCGGGCGGGCGGACGGGCAGGCAGACGGGCGGGCGGACGGCCGGACGGCCGGGCAGACCGGAGCCGGCCCGGGCGCGGGGCGGCACGGGCGGCCGGGAGCACGGGTACGTGACGGTGGTGCGGGGAGGGGACTGCCGGAGCGCAGGGCGGGGTCAACGGCGGCGGCCGGCACCCGGGGCGCCGCCGGTCAGGGGCGGCGGTCCGGGCCCGCGACGGGGCGGACCGAGGGATGGTCCCCCGAAGGGATCAGGGCCGGGGACGTGCGGCCCGCTGCCGGGTCAGCCGTGACACGCCGCGGACCACACCCGACCGAAGTCGATGTGGTCGCGGGTGACCAGGGGCTGCTCGGCGTACATGGCCTCAAGTTGAGCAGTCGGCCGATCGGTCCGTCAACCATCCATCATTGCCGCTCTGTTGCGATCTCCTGTCGCCCTGCGACCGGTCCCGGCGGGCGGCCCGGCGGGCCCGTCCCACCCTTGACAGCCGTCGATCGCGCATGCGTACGATCACCGCGGAGTGCAGTGCACAGCGCCGGCCGTGTTGAGGGACGCGGGCCGGTGCGACGGCCGTACGTGACCACACCCGTACCTCCCCGCCCGCCCGCACTCCCGCCAGGAGCCTCCGCCATGGCCACCCCGCCGGACGTCCTGCCCGCCCCCGACCGCACGGCCCCCGGCCGCCCCGCCACGCCACCGGACCCCGACCCCGGCCCCGACCCCGGGGCGCGGATCGTCGCCCGCCGCCGCCCCGGCCAGTGGCTCGCCGCCGGCGTCGCCCTGCTGCTGGCCGCCATGGCCGTCAACTCGATCGCCCGCAACGAGGCCTTCCAGTGGGGCGTGGTCGCCGACTGGTTCACCGCACGGTCGGTGCTCGACGGCCTCACCCTGACCCTGTGGCTCACCGCCGTCACGCTCGCCCTCGGCTTCGTGCTCGGCACCGGCCTCGCGACCATGCGGCTGTCCGCCAACCCCGTCCTGCGCGCCCTCGGCTGGGGCTACGTCTGGGTCTTCCGCGCCACCCCGCCCCTGGTCCAGCTGCTGTTCTTCTTCAACATCGGCGCGCTGTACCCGACGCTCGGCCTCGGCATCCCCTTCGGCCCCGAGTTCGTCACCGTGCGGACGGTCAACCTGATCGGCCCCACGCTGACCGCCGTCATCGGCCTCACCCTGCTGGAGGGCGCGTACGCCGCCGAGGTGATCCGCGGCGGCATCCTCTCCGTCGACCGCGGCCAGCTGGAGGCGGCGGCCGCGCTCGGGCTCGGCCGGTGGCGGGTGCTGCGCCGGATCGTCGTCCCGCAGGCGATGCGCTCCATCGTGCCGACCGCAGGGAACATGCTGATCAGCGCGCTCAAGGGGACGAGCATCGTCAGCGTGCTGGCCGTCTCGGACCTGCTCTACTCGGTGCAGCTGGTCTACCTCCAGTCGTACCGGGTCATCCCGATGCTGGTGGTCGCCACCCTCTGGTACCTGGTGATCACCACGCTGCTGTCCGTCGGCCAGTACTACGTCGAGCGGCACTACGCCAGGGGTGCCACCCGGGAGGCCCTGCCGCCCACCCCGCTGCAGCGGGCCCGGGCCGCCCTGCGCCGGCTGCGCGAGGTGACGGCATGACGGCGCTGGTGATCGTCGGAGCCGGCCCGCGCGGGACCGGCCTGCTGGAGCGGATCGCCGCCAACGCCGCCGAACTCCTGCCCCGGGAGCGACCCCTGCACGTCCACCTGGTCGACCCGCACCCGCCCGGTGCGGGCCGGATCTGGCGCAGCGAGCAGTCCCCGCTGCTGCGGATGAACTCGATGGCCGAGGACGTCACCATGTTCACCGACGAGCGCTCGACCATCGACGGCCCGGTCCGCCCCGGCCCCTCGCTCGCCGAATGGGCGCCCCGGCAGGAGGAGTTCGCACCGTACCGGGAGGTCGCCGACCCCGCCGTACGGGACGAACTGGCCACCCTCGCGCCCACCGACTTCCCCACCCGGCGGGCCCAGAGCGCCTACCTGGACTGGGTGTTCCGCCGCGCGGTCGCCGACCTCCCGCCGCACGTCACGGTCACCGTCCACCGGGACACCGTCCAGGGCGTCGACGGCCCGGCGGACGGCCCGCAGACCGTCCGGCTCAGCGACCGCACGCTCACCGCCGACCACGTCGCCCTCACCCTCGGCCACCTCGACTCCGCCCCGCACCCGCGGTACGCCGCCGACGCCGCCTTCGCCGCCCGGCACGGCCGCTTCCACCTCCCGCCCGCCTACTCGGCCGACGCGGAGGCCCGGCTGGCGGGCATCGCCCCGGGTGAGCACGTCGTGCTGCGCGGCCTCGGCCTCGCCTCCGTCGACCTGGTGGCCCTGCTCACCGAGGGGCGCGGCGGCCGCTTCGAGCCCGCGGGCGGCGGGCTGCGCTACCGCCCGTCCGGCCGCGAGCCGGTGCTCCACCTCGGCTCCCGGCGCGGCGTGCCCTACCACTCCAAGACCGGCTACCGGCTCCGGGGGCCGCGCGCCCCGCTCCCCCGGTACTTCGACGCGGCCGCCGTGGACGCCGTCCTCGCCACCGACGGCCCGCTCGAACTCCGGCGCGACTTCTGGCCGTCGATGGCCAAGGAGATCGCCTTCGGGCACTACCACGAGCTGTTCCACGCCCACCCCGAGCGCACCGCGCTGCCCTGGCCGGTCTTCCTCGAACGCCTCGACCGGCTCGACTGGTACTCCCCCGGCCTCGCCGCGCTGGTCGCCGAGGCCGTCCCCGACCCGGCCGACCGGATCGACTTCGAACGGCTCGACCACCCGCTGGCCGGTCTCGAACTCGGCTCCGCCGAGGAGCTCCAGCAGCACCTGCGCGACTACGTCACCGCCGACGCCGACCGCCGCGCCGATCCCGCGCACAGCGCCGACCTCGGCGCCTTCCTCGCCCTGCTCTCGCTGTTCGGCCAGCTCCCCCGGATCCTCGCGACCGGCCGGCTCACCGCCCGCTCGGTCGCCGAGGAGGTGGACGAGTGGTTCTTCGGCTACTTCAGCCACCTCGCCTCCGGCCCGCCCGGCTTCCGGCTGCGCCAGCTGCTCGCCCTCTCCGAGGCCGGGGTGGTCCGCTTCCTCGGTGCGGGCGTGCGGGTCGTGCGGGACGAACCGACCGGCACCTGGCGGGCCTCCGGCGCCACCGTGCCCGGCCACACCGTCACGGCCACCGCGCTGATCGAGGCCTACCTGCCCAAGCACCAGCTGTCCCGCACCCTCGACCCGGTGCTGCGCGGGCTGCACCGCGCCGGCCGGATCGTGGAGGAGGTGGTCGCGGACGAGGAGTTCACCCACCGCTCGGGGCTCGTCACCATCGCCCCCGGCGACAGCGGACTGCTCGATCCGGCCCTGGGCGGCGCCCCGCACCCGCGGCGCACCGCGCTCGGCCCGCACACCAGCCTGCGGGCCGCCGCCGCCTTCGCCCGCCCGCGCACCGACTCCCCGGGGTTCCGGCAGAACGACGCCGCCGCCCGTGCGCTGCTGCGGGCGCTGGCCGCCCTGCCGGCGGCGGCGCTGGCGGCCTAGGTGTGTTGTCCGACCGAGCTCCGGCGGGGGCTCCGGGCGCCGCGGGGTCAGGGCCCGAAGATCTCCTCCACCAGGTCCTCGTCGGAGACGTGGTCCGGAGCTTCGAAGACCAGGTCGGCGACGCCCTTCAGGCCGGTCCCGCGGTCCAGCGCGTCCATGCACGCGCGGGCCTGCCGGTCGTCGGCGAAGTCCCACAGCCGCAGCCGCCGCACCAGCACCAGCGCCTCCATCGGGCTGATCCGCGGCGTCCGGCCCCGGCGCGGGCCGGACCCCGGATGCCGCCCCGCCTGGGCGAGCCGCTGCTGGTAGCCGGCCAGGTCCTGCCAGGCCTGCAGGGTGCTGGGGTGGCGCTCGCCGAGCGCCTGGACGAGCTCCGGCAGCAGCCCGTGCAGCTGGAGGACGGCGCCCTGCAGGTCGCCCCGGTTGGCCCGGTGGAGCGCGAGGTCGTGCCGGGCCTTCAGGACCCGGGTGTCCTGCGGCCCCCAGGAGACGTGCAGGTCGGGCAGCAGCTCGGAGAGCAGCCGGATCGCGGTCACCGTCGCGCCGCTCTCGCCGACGCACCACGCCAGGTGGTAGCGGGCGCCGAGGGTGTCCGGGTCGGCCGGGCCGAGCGCGGAGCGCATGTCCTCCACCAGGGTCGACAGCAGCCGGATCGCGCCGTCCAGGTCGCCCGCCCGGCTGAGGTACCAGGTGAAGTCCCGCCAAGTGCAGAGGGTGTCGCGGTCGGCGGCGCCGAGGACGGCGACGCACTCCTGGGCGAGCGCCTGGAGCTGGATCACCGACTCGCCGGCGGTCGCCGCCCGGAAGGCCGCCGAGCGCCGCTCGCGCAGGGCGGCCCGGACGGCGTCGGGCACGGCCGCGGCGACCACCGGCGGCGTGGTGAGCGGGGACAGCACCGGCGCGGGCGGGGCCGGGACGACGGGCGGTGCATCGACGGGCGGCGCGGTGACGGGCGGTGCATCGACGGGCGGTGCACCGACGGCAGGTGCACCGACGGCAGGTGCCACGACGGCGGGCGGCGCGGCGGGCGGCACGGGCGGGGCGGTCGCCGGCACGGGCGGGGGTGCGACGGGCGGCGCACTCGGCGCTCCGGCCGGCGGAGCACTCGGCGGCGCACTCGGCGGCACGCTAGGCGGCGCCGGGAGCTCGGCCGGGGCCGGCCGGTCCGGCACCGTGGGCACCACCGCCGGCCCGGCCGCCGCGCCGACGGGGCGCCCGGCCAGTTCGCGGAGCCGGCGCTCGACGGTCCGCGCGTCGGCCGGCCGGTCGGCCGGGTCCTTGGCCAGCAGCTCCGCGACCAGCCCGGCGACCTCCGCCGGCAGCCCGAACCGGACCGGGTCCAGCGCCGGCGGCGGCTCGTTGAGGTGCTGGTACATCAGCACCGGCGTCGAGTCCCCGCCGAACGGCCGTGCCCCGGTGAAGAGTTCGACCAGGACGCAGCCGAGGGCGTACAGGTCCGTCCGGCCGTCCACCCGCTGTCCGGTCCAGCGTTCGGGCGCCATGTAGGCGGGGCTGCCGACGATCGTCCCGGTGGTGGTCAGACCGCCCGCGCCGGTGTCCAGCTGGGCGATGCCGAAGTCCAGCACCTTGAGGTGCCCGGCGTCGGTGATCATGATGTTGTCGGGTTTGACGTCCCGGTGCACCATGCCCGCGTCGTGCGCCACCGCCAGCGCCTCGCAGAGCTGCCGCGCCCAGCGCAGGCTCTCCTCCGGGGCGGGCAGGCCGGCCCGCAGCACCTCGGTCAGGGTGCGGCCGGTCAGCAGTTCCATCACCAGGAAGGTCACCTGCTGGTCGCCGAGCGCGCTCTCGCCGAGGTCGTGCACCGTGACGATGTGCGGGTGCGAGAGGTTCCCGGCCGCACAGGCCTCCCGGACGAACCGCAGCGCCGCCTTCGCCCGGTCGCCGCCGTGGTGCCCGATGACCTTGACCGCCACCGGCCGCCGCATCCGGTTGTCGAGCGCCCGCCACACCACCCCGAAGCCGCCCTGGCCGAGCTTCTCCACCAGCTCGTACCGGCCGTCGAGGACATCACCGACTCGCACGCGCCCCTCCCCCACCCTCCTGGACCCCCCGACTCTACCGACGCCGGCGGCCGCCCCTCCCCCCGGCTTCGACCAGGTGTAAGGATGGGCACCGGGCCCCCGCGACGGCGCGGCGGCCACGGCGGCACGGCCGTCGGACGAGCAGAGCCGAGGAGAAGCGGTCATGGCCAAGCAGGCCCCGCAGAGCGACCCGGCGCAGGACGCACCCGAAGTGTCCGCGCCCCAGCACGCCGCGGCCGGGTTGCCCGCGGTCGGCCACAGCCTGCGGATGGCGGCCGAGCAGATGGGCCCGCGCCGGACCCTGGCCACGCTGCGCAAGGTCAACCAGCCCGACGGCTTCGACTGCCCGGGCTGCGCCTGGCCGGAGCCCGGGAAGACGCACACCGCGGAGTTCTGCGAGAACGGTGCCAAGGCCGTCGCCGAGGAGGCCACCGAGCGCCGGATCCGGGCCGAGTTCTTCGCCGCCCACCCGGTCGCCGAGCTCGCCGGGCGCTCCGGCTACTGGCTGGGCCAGCAGGGCCGGCTCACCCAGCCGATGCTGCTCGACGAGGGCGCCACCCACTACACGCCGGTCTCCTGGGACGACGCCTTCGCGCTGATCGCCGAGGAGCTGCGCGCCCTGGACACCCCGGACGGCGCCGCCTTCTACACCTCGGGCCGGACGAGCAACGAGGCCGCGTTCGCCTACCAGCTGTTCGCCCGCCGGCTCGGCACCAACAACCTGCCGGACTGCTCCAACATGTGCCACGAGTCCTCCGGCTCGGCGCTCTCCGAGACCCTCGGCGTCGGCAAGGGCAGCGTCAGCCTCAAGGACCTCTACCAGGCCGACCTCATCATCGTGGCCGGCCAGAACCCGGGGACGAACCACCCCCGGATGCTGTCCGCGCTGGAGCGCGCCAAGCGGGCCGGCGCCACGATCGTGAGCGTCAACCCGCTGCCGGAGGCGGGCCTGGAGCGGTTCAAGAACCCGCAGAACGCCCGCGGCCTGGTCGGCCACGGCACCAAGCTGACCGACCTGTTCCTGCAGATCCGCCTCGGCGGGGACCTCGCGCTGTTCCGCGCGCTGAACCGGATCATCGTGGAGCAGGACGGCGTGGACCGCGACTTCGTCGCCGAGCACTGCCACGGCTACGAGGACTTCGAGGCGCAGGTCCGGGCGACGGAGCGCGCCGAGGTGCTCGCCGCGACGGGCCTGCCGTGGGAGCAGATCGAGGAGCTGGGCCGGCTGGTGCTGGCCTCGGAGAAGGTCATCGTCTGCTGGGCGATGGGCCTCACTCAGCACAAGCACGCCGTGCCCACCATCCGCGAGGTGGTCAACTTCCTGCTGCTGCGCGGCAACGTCGGCCGCCCGGGCGCCGGCGTCTGCCCGGTGCGCGGGCACAGCAACGTCCAGGGCGACCGGACGATGGGCATCTTCGAGCGGCCCTCGAAGGCCTTCCTCGACGCGCTGGAGAACGAGTTCCGCTTCGAGCCGCCGCGCGAGCACGGCCTGGACTCGGTGGACACCATCCGCGCGATGCGCGACGGCAAGGTCAAGGTGTTCTTCGCGATGGGCGGCAACTTCGTCGCGGCGACCCCGGACACCGAGGTCACCGAGGCCGCGATGCGCCGCTGCCGGCTCACCGTGCACGTGTCCACCAAGCTCAACCGCTCGCACGTGGTGACCGGCGCCCGCGCGCTGATCCTGCCCACGCTGGGCCGCACCGACCGGGACGTCACCAGCGCCGGCGCCCAGTTCGTCAGCGTCGAGGACTCGATGGGCCAGGTGCACTCCTCGCGCGGCGGCCTGCGCCCGCCCGCGCCGGGCCTGCTCTCCGAGACGGCGATCGTCTGCCGGCTGGCCCGCGCCGTGCTGGGCCCGCAGGACAGCCTGCCGTGGGAGGACTTCGCGACGGACTACGACACGCTGCGGGCCCGGATCGCCCGGGTGGTGCCGGGCTTCGAGGACTTCAACGAGAAGGTGCGCCGCCCCGGCGGCTTCACCCTCCCGCACGGCCCGCGCGACTCCCGGAGCTTCCCCACCGCCACCGGCAAGGCCAACTTCACCGTCAACCCGCTCACCGCCCCCGAGGTCCCGCAGGGCCGGCTGCTGCTCCAGACGCTGCGCTCGCACGACCAGTACAACACCACGATCTACGGCCTGGACGACCGCTACCGCGGCATCAAGGGCGGCCGCCGGGTGGTCCTGGTGAACCCGGCCGACGCCGCCGAACTGAGGCTGACCGAGGGCGCGTTCGTGGACCTGGTGAGCGAGTGGAAGGACGGCGTCGAGCGCCGCGCCCCGCACTTCCGGGTCGTCCACTACCCCGTCGCGCGCGGCGGTGCGGCGGCCTACTACCCGGAGACCAACGTGCTCGTCCCGCTGGACTCCACGGCCGACATCAGCAACACCCCGACGTCCAAGGCCGTGGTCGTCCGCTTCGAGCCCGACAGCGGGGAGTAGCGGCGCAGGCCCCGGAACGGAACGGGACGGCCGCCCGGCGCAGCGTGCGCCGGGCGGCCGTCCCGTTCCTCGAAGCGTCCCGTTCCCCGGACCGTCCCGCCGGTGGACCACCGTGCTCAGTGGCCGCCGAGCGGGAGCGTCGCGCTGGCGCTGCCCGGGGCCGGGGCGCTGGCCGAACCGCTGGTGGTGGCGGTGCCGGTGGAGCTCGGGGCGCCGGTCCCGGTGCCGGTCGGCGTCCCGGTGGGCGTCGGCGTGCCCGTGCCGGTGGGCGTCGGGGTGCCGGTCGGCGTCGTGGTCGGCGTGCCGGTCGGCGTCGTGGTCGGCGTGGTGGTCGGCGTTCCGGTGGGCGTCTGGGTGGGCGTGGTGGTCCCGGTGCCGCTCGGCGTGCCCGGGTCGGTGGGCGTCCCCGTGCCCGACGGCGTGCCGGTGCCGGTGGGCGTGCCCGGGCCGGTGGACGGCGTGCCCGGGGTGGCGCCGGGCGGGGTGGCGGGCGTGCCGGGGGCCGGGGTCACCGGGGCCTGGTTGGCCGGGCTGGGCGCGATCGGGGTGACGGCGTCCCAGCCGGCGGGCAGGGCGGGCACCTTCCAGGCGCCGCCGGCCTCGTCCGCCGCGCCGGACGGGTCGGGCCGGACGGCCCCGAGGATCGGCATCGAGCCGATCGGCGACACCTTGATGACGGCGCCCGGCCGGGGCGCCTGGACGACCAGGCCGCCGCCGATGTACATCGCCACGTGGGTGGCGCCCTCGAAGTAGATGATCAGGTCGCCGGGGCGCAGCTGGTTCAGCGGGATGTGCGGGAGCTGGGCCCACTGCTCCTGGCTGGTGCGCGGGATCGGGCGGCCGGCGTGCAGCCAGGCCTGCGAGGTGAGGCCCGAGCAGTCGTAGGCCTCCGGGCCCGTCCCGCCCCACAGGTAGGGCTTGTTCAGCTGGGCGAGGGCGAAGGCGACGGCGGCGCGTCCCTCCAGCGAGGGGGTGCGCTCGCCCTGGCCGAGGGCGCCGGAGGCGAGGAAGGCGAGCTGGGCCTCGTCGGCCTTCTCCTTCTCCAGCTTCTCCAGTTCGGTGCGCTGGGCGCCGGTGAGCGAGGAGACCAGCTGCTCGACCGAGGCGAGGTCGGCGGCGACCTTGGCCTTGGCGGCGTCCTGCTCGGAGACGAGCGTCTGGGAGGTCTTGAGGGCCTCCTCGGTCTGCTGCTTCAGGCCGGTGAGGGCCTCGCGGTCGCTCTTCAGCCGGTCGAGGAACTCGGACTGGGAGCGGCTGGCGGCGGCGAGCAGCTCGGCGATGGTGACGGCCTCGTACGGGTCCTTGGACAGCAGCAGTTCGGCGTAGGCGGAGCTGGCGCCGTTGCGGTACTGGGCGGCGGCGAGCTGGGAGGCGATGTCGGTGCCGGCGTCGACCTGCTTCTGCTGGCGGTCGAGGCGGCCCTGGAGGTCGGTGAGCGCGGCCTGCTGTTCGGCGACCTTGGCCACGGCGCCGTTGTACTGCTCGGTGGCGGCCTCGGCACTCTGGTAGAGCCCGTGCAGCTTGTCGAGCAGCGGGCCGAGGGTGGCCTTGGCGGCGGCCAGCGGGTCCTCGCCGGGGCTGGCCGCGATGACCGGCGCGCCCGGGTCGGGGGCGGCGTACGCGGCCTGCGCGGCGAACGGGAGCGCGAGCGCGGCCGCGGCCAGGGCCGCTCCGCAGCGCAGTGCCGCCCGCACCCAGGGCCGTACGCCCGCCGACTCCGTGCGCTGTGCAGCCCCGCCCATGGGTTCGTCCTCCCCGCCCCGCCCGTGCCCCGGGTTCCCCGGATCCCGCCGATCCTCCCACGGGTTACTCGCCGGAAACAGGGCGCACCCGGACTGGGAGGTTAATTCTCGATTGATGTGTGAGACAGGTCTCAGCAAACCGGAGCGAACCGGGGCGTTCTTCGCCGATGCCCAGCTCAGCACGGCCCGGGACACCCCCACGAAAGCTGTTGGACACCGTGGGGCCACCATCGGAACCACGATTCCCGGTCCAGTTCACCTTCCGTTTACCAAGCCGACCTACGGTCGCGACGACACCAACGTCCGTGCGACAACTACGACGATTGTTTGGGTATGGAACACATCTCGTTCCTGGTGGCCGTTGTGATCATCACGGCGCTCGCCTTCGACTTCACCAACGGGTTCCACGACACCGCCAACGCGATGGCCACCTCCATCGCGACGGGAGCCCTCCGGCCGAAGGTCGCGGTCACCATCGCGGCCGTCCTCAACTTCGCGGGCGCGTTCCTGTCCGTGAAGGTCGCCACCACCATCTCCGGCGGCATCGTCAACGAGAAGACGGGCGTCCACCCCGAGATCATCTTCGCCGCACTGGCGGGCGCGATCCTGTGGAACCTGCTGACCTGGCTGCGCGGCCTGCCGTCCAGCTCCTCGCACGCGCTGTACGGCGGTCTGATCGGCGCCACCGTTGTCGGGGTCGGCATGAACGGCGTCAACTTCGACACCGTCGTGTCGAAGATCCTCATCCCGGCGATCGCCTCGCCGCTGGTCGCCGGCCTCGCCTCCTGGGGCGCCACCAAGCTGGCCTACGCGATCACCCGCAAGGGCGACTCCGGGATCGCCACCAAGGGCTTCAAGACCGGCCAGATCTTCTCGTCCTCGCTGATCTCGCTGGCGCACGGCACCAACGACGCCCAGAAGACGATGGGCATCATCACCCTGACCCTGGTCTCGGTCGGCGCCCTGCCCAAGGGCGCGCTGCCCCCCACCTGGGTGATCGTCTCGGCCGGTGCCGCGATCGCGCTCGGCACCTACATGGGCGGGTGGCGGATCATCCGCTCGATGGGCAAGGGCCTGGCGGACATCCAGGCGCCGCAGGGCTTCGCCTCCGAGTCGGCCGCCGCGACCGTCATCCTGACCTCCTCGCACATGGGCTTCGGCCTCTCCACCACCCAGGTCTGCTCCGGCGGCATCATGGGCGCCGGCCTCGGCGGCCCGAAGGCCCAGCTGCGCTGGAGCATGGTGCGCCGCATGGTCTACACCTGGGCGCTGACCCTGCCGGCCGCCGCGCTGGTCTCCGGCGGCGCCGCGCTGCTGGCGCGCCAGGGCACCTGGGGCGTCGTCCTGGTCGGCGCCGTGCTGGTGGCCGGTTCGGGCGCCATGTGGCTGATCTCCCGCCGCCAGCCCGTCGGCGCGGACAACGTCAACGACGCCGCCCCGGTGGAGGTCCCGCAGGCCGTCCCCACCGCCAACGCCCCCACCCCCGCCTCGACCACGGTCGCGGCCTGAGCGCCGCAGGCTGAGGAGCACACGCCATGCACATCAAGTGGAACGCCCTGGCCCAGACCGCCGGTGCCAGCTTCGGGATCACCGTCGCCGTGGTCGCGGTCTTCGCGCTCGGCATCCTGGCCCTGTCCCGTCGCGAGGCCACCCTGGCCGCCCGCGAGGGCGAGGCCTCCGGCGGCCCGGGCGGCGGCCGGCTCGCCCTGGTCGGCGCCTACGCCTGCTTCGGCCTCTGCGCCGCGGCCGTCGTCTACGGGCTGACGCTGATCGCCGGGAAGTGACCGGCGGGACCCGACCGACCGCGTGACCGGCGGGACGTGACCGCCGGGAGAGCCCGAACGGGCCGGGGAGTGCATCGACACTCCCCGGCCCGTTCGCGTGCGTGGGCGCCGCCGGTCAGCCCTGTCGGGTCTTCAGCGCGGTCTCCCGGATGAACAGGACGGTGACGAAGGCCAGCAGCGAGAAGGGCGCGGCCACCAGGAAGACGTCGCCGACGCCGTGCCCGAAGGCGTCCGTCACCAGCGGGACGACCGGGGCCGGCAGCCGGTGCAGGTCCGGGATGCCCCCGCCGCCGGCCGCGGGCCCGGCCGGGACGTGCGCGGCGGCGAGGTTCTCCGCCAGGTAGTGCGTCACCTTGTTGTTCATCAGCGCGCCGAGCGCGGAGACGCCCATCGCGCCGCCCATGGTGCGGAAGAAGGTGACCACCGAGCTGGCCGCGCCGAGCTCGTGGCGGGGCACGGTGTTCTGCACCGCGAGCACCAGGTTCTGCATGGTCAGGCCGAGGCCGACGCCGGTGATCGCCATGTAGACGGAGAGCAGCCCGTAGCTCGTGTCGACCCGGGCGGTGCCGAGCAGGCCGAAGCCGACGGCGAGCAGGAAGGTGCCGGAGACCAGGTAGGCCTTCCACTTGCCGTACTTGGTGATCAGCCGGCCGGCGACGGTGGAGGAGAGCGCCAGGCCGAGGATCATCGGCAGGGTCATCAGGCCGGCCATGGTCGGGGACTTGGCGCGGGCCAGCTGGAAGTACTGGCTGAGGAAGGTGGTCGCGCCGTACATCCCGACGCCGACCAGCACGCTGGCGAGCGCGGCGAGGGTGACGGTGCGGTAGCGGAAGAGGTCCGGCGGGATGATCGGCTCGGCGGCGCGGCGCTCGATCACCACGGCGAGCGCGCCCAGCAGCAGGCCGCCGCCGACCATCGCGGCGGTCTGCCAGGACACCCAGTCGTAGTTCTTGCCGGCCAGCGTGATCCAGATCATCAGCAGGCTGACCGCGGCGGTGATGACCAGCGCGCCGAGGTAGTCGATCCTGACCTTGCGCCGGACCACCGGCAGCTTGAGGGTCCGCTGGACCACCAGGATCGCGGCGATCGCGAACGGGATGCCGACGTAGAAGCACCAGCGCCAGCCCAGCCAGGAGGTGTCCACGATGACGCCGCCGATGAGCGGGCCGCCGATGGTGGCCAGCGCGAAGACCGCGCCGAAGTAGCCGCTGTAGCGGCCGCGCTCGCGCGGCGGGACCATCGCGGCCAGGCAGATCTGCGCCAGCGCGGTGACACCGCCGGCGCCGATGCCCTGGAGGGCGCGGCAGGCGATCAGCTGGCCGGTGTTCTGGGAGAGGCCGGCCAGCGCCGAGGAGGCGATGTAGATCACCAGGGCGATCTGCAGCAGCAGCTTCTTGCTGGCGAGGTCGGACAGCTTGCCCCAGATCGGGGTGGAGGCGGTGAGGGTGAGCAGCGTCGCGGTGATCACCCAGGTGTACGCGGACTGGCCGCCGTGCAGGTCGGTGAGGATGTGGGGCAGGGCGTTGGAGACGACGGTCGACGAGAGCACGGCCACGAAGAGGCCGAGCAGCAGGCCGGACAGCGCCTCCATCACCTGCCGGTGGGTCATCGGTCGGTCGTCGACGGCGGCGGCGCCGGTCGCGGCCTCGGTGGTCATGGTCATCCGGATCCTTAAATATCGTTGCCTTAAGCAACCATAGGACTAATGGTTGACTAAGGCAACTTTCTTCAAGGACAAGTAAAGCCCGGCCGGAACCCGCCTCCTGCGGGCCCACCGGGCTCACCACCGCTCCGGCCGCGGCCGGGTCACTCCACCGTGGGCTCGTCGAGCACGTCGTTGAAGCGGTGCAGCAGTTCCGCGAAACGGTCGACGTCCTCCCGGGACCAGTCACCCAGCAGCTCGCTCACCCGCCGCATCCGGACGTCCCGGGCGGCCAGGTAGCGCCGGCGCCCGTCCGCGGTCAGCGAGACCAGCGCGGCCCGCCGGTCCAGCGGGTCCGCCTCCCGGGACACCAGACCCAGCTCCTCCAGCGCCCGGATCTGCCGGCTCACCGTCGCCTTGCCCACCGTGAAGTGGGCGCCGACGTCCGTCACCCGCACCCGCCCGGCCTGCTCGATGTAGCCGAGCATGCTGTACGCCGCACCCTCCAGCTCGGGGTGCACCCGGCGTGAGAGCTCCGCCACTCTGGCCCGGCCCCGCCGGAACATCAGCGCGACCTCGCGTTCCACCGCCAGCAGGGCGTCCTCGTCACTCACGGCGTCAGTATCCCGCAGCCGCACCGGCCGGAATGCGGCGCGTGGGGTACGACAACCCAACTACTTCATGGTATGAAGTATCCGTTTTTCCCCTATACGCAAGGAGATGTGGATGGCCGCCCCGGGGCAGGGTTTCGTCGCCGAACTGAAGGGAGCGGTCACCCCGCGCGCCGCGCTGCTCGTGATCGCCGTACTGCTGCTCCAACTCGGTTTCATCACCTCGTACGTCGGGGCGCTGCACCACCCGGCCCCGCACGACCTGTCGATCGCGGTGGTCGCCCCGCCGCAGGTCTCCCCCAAGTTCGTCCAGGCGCTGGAGTCGGTCCCGGACGACGCCGTCAAGGCCGTCACCGCCCCCGACGCCGAGACCGCCACCCAGCAGATCAAGGACCAGAAGATCTACGCCGCGCTGGTGGTGAACACCGCCGGCACCGAGGACACCCTGCTGGTCGGCGGCGCCCGCGGCCCGTCCGCCGCCAAGGCCGCCGAGAGCATCACCACGGCGCTGGAGAAGTCCCAGAACCGCACGGTCAAGGTCGAGGACGTCGTGCCGCTCGCCAAGGGCGACACCAACGGCCTCTCCGGCTTCTACCTGGTCATCGGCTGGTGCGTCGGCGGCTACCTGGTCGCCTCGATCCTCGGCATCAGCGCCGGCTCCAAGCCCGCCAACGCCCAGCGGGCGACGATCCGGCTCGGCGTGCTGGCGCTGTACTCGATCGCGGCCGGCATCGGCGGCACGGTGATCGCCGGGCCCGTCCTGGACGCGCTGCCCGGCTCGATCCTGGGCCTGTCCGCCCTCGGCGCCCTGGTGGTGTTCACGGTCGGCGCGTTCACCATGGCGCTGCAGTGCCTGTTCGACATCGTCGGCATCGGCGTCGCGGTGCTGGTCTTCGTCGTGCTGGGCAACCCGAGCGCCGGCGGTGTCTACCCGCCGCCGATGATGCCGCCGTTCTGGCGGGCCATCGGCTCCTGGATCCCGAACGGTGCCGGCACCTCGGCCGCCCGCTCGATCGCCTACTTCGGCTCCACCAACCTGCTGCTGCCGATCGTGGTGCTGCTGGTCTGGGCGGTGCTCGGCGTCGCCGTCACCTTCCTGGCCGTCCTGCGCCGCCCGCGCACCGTCGGCCGCGAGCTGGTCGACCAGGCCTGAGCCTCCCGGCCCCGCCGTTCCGACCCCCACGCCCGTGCCCCGGCCCTCCCGGCCGGCGCACGGGCGTCGCCGTGCGCGGCCCGCACCCGCCCTGGGGTCGACTTCCGGCCAATCCGTCAGCCGGCCGCCAGCCTCCCCGGATCGGCGACGACGGCGCGCACCACGCCCACCGCGGCGCCCAGCAGCGGCCCGCGCCGGCCGAGCCGGGAGACCGTCAGCCGAGCGTCCGACCAGGGGCGCACCGTCACCCGGGCGGACAGCTCGGCCTGCATCGCCGGCAGCAGCCAGGGCGCCAGCCGGGCGTAGCCCCCGCCGAGCACCACCCGCTCCGGGTCCAGCAGGTTGACCGCCCCGGCGGCCGCGGTGCCGAGCGCCGTACCGGCCCCGGCCAGCGCCGCCAGCACCCTCTCCCGCCCGGCCTCGGCGCGCTCCGCGAGCAGCGCCACCCAGTCGCCGGGCAGCCCGGTCAGCCCGGCCGCCCGCAGCACCGCGGCCTCGCCGGCGTACTGCTCCAGGCAGCCGTTCGCGCCGCAGGCGCAGCGGGGGCCGTCCGGGTGGACCGGCAGGTGGCCGAACTCGCCCGCGTAGCCGCGCGCCCCGCGCAGCAGCCGCCCGCCGACCACGATCGCCGCACCGACGCCGGCCTCGGCGGAGACGTACAGGAAGTGCTCCGGCCCCTCCCCCAGCCAGCGCTCGGCGAGGCCGCCCAGATTGGCCTCGTTGTCCGCCTCCACCGGCAGTTCGGCGAGGTCCGCCGCGCCGGCCGCGCGCAGCTCGGGGCGCAGCCCCGCCGCCAGCGGCACGTCCTCCCAGCCCAGGTTGGCGGCCCGCTGGAGCACCCCGCCGGAGATGCCGACCAGCCCGGGGACGGCCAGCGTGATCCCGGCCGGTCGCAGGCCCGACTCGGCGACGGCCGAGCCGAGCAGCTCGGCGAGGTCGGCCATCACGGCGGCGGGCCGGCGGCCGCGGTTGCGGACCTCCCGGCGGCGCCAGGCCCGGACCTCGCCGCGCAGGTCGACCACGCAGGCCCCGAGGTGTTCGACGCCGATCTCGGCGCCGAGGCCGCCCGGCCCGAGCGGGTTGAGCCCGAGTGCGGTGCCGGGGCGGCCGACCTTCCCGCTGGGGGCGGCCGGTCCCGCCTCGACGACCAGGCCGGCGGCGATCAGCTGTTCGGCGAGCGAGGAGACGGCGGCCCTGGTCAGGCCGGTCTCGGCGGCCACCTCGGCGCGCGAGCGCGGGGCGAGCGCGATCACCCCGAGCACCAGGGCCAGGTTGGCGCGGCGCATCCCGCGCTGGCTGGCGGGCCCGGGCAGGACGCCCTCCGGCTCGCGCATCGCACTCGCGCTCATGCACCCACTCCCGCCTGCGTGCCGACGGGCGCCGCCGGGTCCGTCGCCGGGCTACGGCATGTCCGGTGGCATCCCGCGGGGCACCTCCGTTGCAGCGTAACCGGGTTCCGGGGGCGGCGTCCTGAGCAGGGCGGAGCCGGCCGTCGGGGCGGCGGCCGGGCCGGCACCGGGGCGCGCGGCGGGCCGGGTGAAGACCCACCGGCGCATCGCCCAGTACCGGAACAGCATGGCGACGAAGGTCCCGAGGACCATCCCGCTGAGGAAGTCGGCGGCCTCCTGGACGACCGGGCCCACGAAGGGCTCGCGCAGGTCCAGGACGTAGCGCGAGACCACCAGCGGCACGTCGTTCACCGCGATCGCCACCGCGCTGACCAGGAGGAACAGCAGCGCCTCGCGCCGGTGCCCGTCGGCCCGGAAGGACCAGCAGCGGTTCAGCACGTAGGAGACGGCGGTGCCGATCACCGTGGCGACGGTCAGCGCGACCACCGGCTTGTGCTCCAGCACGGTGGCCTTCAGCTGGACGTCGACCACCAGGGTGAGCACGAAGCAGAGGCCGCCGACCAGCAGGAACTTCACCAGCCTGCGGTGCCGGACCAGGAACGGCCGCAGCCGGACCGGCACCCGGGCCAGGGCGCGCTGCGTGGGGGACGGCATCTCCGCAGTCTCGCACGGGCGGTGCCGTCCCTCCCGTTCACTGCGCGGTGATCCGCGGGATCCCGGTGGTGGTGCCCGGGTAGACCACCCCGCCGGGGGCGATGGACCCGACCGTCTGCAGCGTGTCGAAGAGGAACCCGGCGCCCAGGTAGGCGGTTCGGGTGACGTCACCGGTGCGCGGGTCGATCTCGGCGTAGTAGGGGTCGAGGACCGAGGTGGCCGAGGCGCCGGGGGCGGCCGGGCGGATCACCGCGTCAGAGCGCGTGGTGACAGATCGCGGAGCAGGCGTACGCCAGGTCGCCTACTGACAGTTTGTTACACAATGCCCGGAGGGGCGGGGGGGCGCCCCGCCCGCCCCCCCCCCCCCCCGGGGGCCCCCCCGCCGGCGGGGGCCCCCCCCCCCCCCGCGCCCCCCCCCCCGCCCCCCCCCCCCGCCCCGCCGCC
>NZ_JBIALK010000012.1:195628-217640 GCF_042873275.1 Kitasatospora sp. NPDC004745
GGGGGCTCCCCCGGCGCCGGGGGGGGTGTCCAATCTGGGGCGACCGGCCGACCGCCGGCCCCCCCACTTATTTTTTTTAACCCCCGCCGGGGGGGGGGGGGGGCCCCCCCCCCCGCCCCCCCGCCCCTCCGGGTGACCGCCCGTCAGGCGGCGACCAGCACCTCCGCCGGCTCCAGCGCCAGCTCCAGCACCTCGCGCACGTCCGCCACCGGGTGGACGGTGAGCCGCTCCAGCACCTCGGCCGGGACGTCGTCCAGGTCGGCCTCGTTGCGCTTGGGGATGATCACCGTGGTGACCCCGGCCCGGTCGGCGGCGAGCAGCTTCTGCTTCACCCCGCCGATCGGCAGCACCCGGCCGGTCAGCGACACCTCGCCGGTCATCGCCACGTCGGTGCGCACCCGGCGCCCCGACAGCAGCGAGGCCAGCGCCGTGGTCATGGTGATGCCGGCGCTCGGCCCGTCCTTGGGGACGGCCCCGGCCGGGACGTGCAGGTGCACGCCGCGGTCCCGCAGCGAGGTGACCGGCAGCTCCAGCTCGGCGCCGCGCGAGCGCAGGAAGGAGAGCGCGATGTGCGCGGACTCCTTCATCACGTCGCCCAGCTGCCCGGTGAGGGTGAGGCCCGTCCCGCCGGTCTCGGAGTCGGCGAGCGAGGCCTCGATGTAGAGGACGTCGCCGCCCGCGCCGGTCACCGCGAGGCCGGTGGCCACCCCGGGCACGGCGGTGCGCCGCTCGGCCGGCTCCTGCGCGGCCTCCGGCACGTGGTGCGGGCGGCCGATCAGGGCGCGCAGGTCGTCCGCGCCGATGGTGACGGGCAGCTCGCGCTCGCCGAGCTCGGCCTGCGCGGCGATCCTGCGCAGCACCCGGGCGATCGAACGCTCCAGGGTCCGCACCCCGGCCTCCCGCGTGTACTCACCGGCCAGCCGGCGCAGCGCCGGCTCGTCGACGGAGACCAGGCCGTCGCCCAGTCCGGCCTTCTCCAGCTGGCGCGGGAGCAGGTGGTCGCGGGCGATGAGGACCTTCTCGTCCTCGGTGTAGCCGTCCAGCCGGACGAGCTCCATCCGGTCGAGCAGCGGCTCGGGGATGGCCTCCAGCACGTTGGCGGTGGCGAGGAAGACCACGTCGGAGAGGTCGAGCTCGACCTCCAGGTAGTGGTCCCGGAAGGTGTGGTTCTGCGCCGGGTCCAGCACCTCCAGCAGGGCGGCGGCCGGGTCCCCGCGGTAGTCGGAGCCGACCTTGTCGATCTCGTCGAGCAGGACGACCGGGTTCATCGAGCCGGCCTCCTTGATCGCCCGCACCAGCCGGCCGGGCTGCGCGCCGACGTAGGTGCGCCGGTGGCCGCGGATCTCGGCCTCGTCCCGGACGCCGCCGAGGGCGACCCGGACGAAGCTGCGGCCCATGGCGCGGGCCACCGACTCGCCGAGCGAGGTCTTGCCCACCCCGGGCGGGCCGACCAGCGCCAGCACCGCTCCGCCGCGCCGCCCGCCGACGAGTCCGAGCCCCTGGTCGGCGCGGCGCTTGCGCACCGCGAGGTACTCGACGATGCGGTCCTTCACGTCCGCCAGGCCCGCGTGGTCGGCGTCCAGCACCGCGCGGGCGCCGGCGATGTCGTAGGTGTCCTCGCTGCGCTCGTTCCAGGGCAGTTCCAGGACGGTGTCCAGCCAGGTGCGGATCCAGGAGCCCTCGGGCGACTGGTCGGAGGCGCGTTCGAGCTTGTCCACCTCCTTGAGCGCGGCCTCGCGGACCTTCTCGGGCAGGTCGGCGGCCTCGACCCGGGCCCGGTAGTCGCCCTCCTCGTCGGCCGGGTCGCCGTTCAGCTCGGCCAGTTCCTTGCGGACGGCCTCCAGCTGGCGGCGGAGCAGGAACTCCTTCTGCTGCTTGGCCACGCCCTCCTCGACGTCCTTGCGGATGGTGTCGTTGACCTCCTCCTCGGCGAGGTGGTCGCGCAGCAGGGTCAGCGCGTACTCCAGGCGGGCGACCTGGTCGGCCTCCAGCAGCACCTTGAGCTTCTGCTCGGCGGTGACGAAGGACGCGTAGCCGATGTTGTCGGCGAGCTCGCCGACGCCCTCGATCTGCGCCACCCGGTCGACGATCTGCCAGGCGCCGCGCCGGCGCAGCCACTGGGTGGACAGCGCCTTGTACTCCTTGACCAGCTCGGCGGCCCGGCCGGCGACCGGGGTGCCCACCGAGGACTCCCGGAACGGCGTGGTCTCCACCCAGAGGGCGGCGCCGGGGCCGGTGGTGCCGACCCCGATCCGGACCCGGCGCACGGCGCGGACCAGCGCGGCCGGATCGCCGTCGGCCAGCCGGCCGACCTGTTCCACGGTGGCCAGCGTGCCGACCGCCGCGTACGAGCCGTCCACCCGCGGGACGAGCAGGACCTGCGGCTTGCCGGCGCCGGTGGCCGCGGCGCGGGCGGCCTCGACGGCGGCGCGCACCTCGGTGTCCTTCAGGTCCAGCGGGACGACCATGCCCGGCAGGACGACCTCGTCGTCGAGCGGCAGCACGGGCAGGGTGAGCGGTGTGGACGTCGATGCCATGATCTCTCCCCAGTCAGTGAAGTTGAGCCGACCTGACTAAGGCTCGGCGGACGCCGGATGTTCCCGGCGTCTTGTTCGCCATGAGCGAACACCATGGGGCCGCGCGGGGTCCGTCAAAACCCGTCCGGAAGATGCACCCGAAGGTGTCAGCGGGCGTCCAGGACCCGGGCGCCACCCGTCGCGGGCGCACCGCCGGCCACCGCCTCGGCCCGGCGCGGGGCCGGCCCGGGCCGGCTCGCCCGGACGCGCCGCGCCCAGCGCCACAGCGCCACGCCGGTCAGCACCGCCGCCGGGTGGCCCACCGCGGTGACCACGTCCCGCTCGGTGAGGATCTGCTCGGCGATCAGCAGCCCGGCGCCGCCGAGCGCGACCACCCGCCCGCGCAGCGGCAGCAGCCCGGCCACCGCGCCCAGGCAGGCGAGCACGCCGTAGCTGACGCCGATGTCCAGGTAGTCCAGCGCCCCGGGCTCCATCCGCCCCGTCTCCACCGCCGCGATCACCACGCCCTGGGAGAGCAGGGTGGCGACGACGTGGCCGGTCGCGAACACCGCGGCCGCGCGGGCGGGGCCGATCCGCCGCTCCAGCGGCGCGAGGGTGACGGCGAATCCCCACAGGTAGGGCATCCACACGTCACCGGCCACCCAGAAACCACTCAGCAGCAGAGCGCGCAGGGGATGCTGCAGGAGGTTGTGGCCGTCGGAGCTGGAAGCCTCCTGCAACCGCTGCACGAGTTCCGGATCGGCGAGCTTGGCGAACGTGGTGGTGGCACCGACCACGGCGAGGTAGCCGAGGGTGAAAGGGGTGCGCCGGGGCGTCGGCACCAGGGCGAGCAGCCGGTCGACGGCGCTCGCGCGCAGGCCGAACCGGAGCATCCCGTACGGCGCGCCCGTCGGCGGCGGCCCGACCCGTCCGGCCCCGCGCCGCACTCCAGCCATGACGCCTCCCGCTCCACACCCGCAGCCACCGGCCCGTCACAGGTGCCCAACGTACCGGCGCGCGCGGTGAATCCCGCCCGGCAGGGTGTTGTCGTGGCCACGTTACGTCGGGGTCCTGAGAGGCAGCTGGGAATTGTCCGTGAAGACCATCGGTAAACCGGCCGACCGGATTTCCCGGCATTGGTCCAGACCTACTTCCGATTAACGCGTCAGTAGGCCCTCTGACCGGCGACTTGGCGTCAACTCGACTGCATACGTACCGTTACGCAGTGAAAATTCGGCGGGTAAGGTATCGGCCCGTGCCCACTCGTGCAGTGGGTTCAGAGGGCGGCGGACAGCCGGCCCACGGGCCGGAAACGTCCGGTCCGCCTGCCGGGAAGCACCCACTGTCCGTACGCTGCGAGGTGCGCGGGAGCGGGTGGGTGGCCTACAGTCCGTCCTCCGATCCGAGCGCGACGGGACGGCGGACCCGGCACAGTCCACGACGGAACAAGACTACGAGCGGAGCCCCGCCATCCCCACAGGTGGCCGGCCCGCAGCCCTGGGGGCGGTGGCGTGACCGTGACAGAACTTCAGCAGGACCACAACAACAGCGGCGGCACGGTGAGCAGCCAGCGCAGAGTGCTGGTGGTGGAGGACGAGCCCACGATCGCGGAGTCGATCGCGGCCCGCTTGGGCGCGGAGGGCTTCAAGGTCGCCGTGGCCCACGACGGACCGGGAGCGGTCGACGGCTTCCACACCTGGCAGCCCGACCTGGTCGTCCTCGACATCATGCTGCCCGGATTCGACGGCCTCGAGGTGTGCCGCCGGATCCAGGCGCAGCGCCCGGTGCCGGTGCTGATGCTGACCGCGCGCGACGACGAGACGGACCTGCTGGTCGGCCTCGGCGTGGGCGCGGACGACTACATGACGAAACCCTTCTCGATGCGCGAACTGGCCGCCCGGGTCAACGTGCTGCTGCGCCGCGTCGAGCGCGCCCAGCAGGCCGCCCGCACGCCCGCGCTCGGCTCGCTGCGCTTCGGCGAGCTGGAGATCGACCACGTGCAGCGCCGGGTCCGGCTGGCCTCGGGGGACGTCCACCTGACGCCCACCGAGTTCGACCTGCTCGCCTGCCTGGCCGCCCAGCCGCGCGCGGTGCTGACCCGCGAGCAGTTGCTGGCCGAGGTCTGGGACTGGACCGACGCGTCCGGCACCCGCACCGTGGACAGCCACGTGAAGGCCCTGCGCCGGAAGATCGGCGCGAGCTGGATCCGCACCGTCCACGGCGTCGGGTACGCGCTGGAGGCCCCGCTCTCCTAGCGGCGCCTCGGGCGACGGGCCTCCGGGGGGCCCGTGTCCCGGACCGCCGCGCAGGCACGCGCGGGACGTACGCGGGGATCACAGGAAAAACCAATGACCTTTCCGCAGCAACGCAACAACGGGGACACCGACGGCACGCGGCCACAGACGCTGGCCGTCCGCGCCGCCCGCCGGGTCTGGGCCGACATCCGGCCGCTCGACCCGGTCCGCTCGATCAAGGGCAAACTCGCCCTGCTGGTGATCGTCTCCGTCTTCCTGGCCACCGGCATGGTGGTCGTGGCGATCCGGTCCGAGACCCAGATCCGGATCATCATGGTCTTCTCCATGATCGCCTCGCTGCTCTTCATGCAGTTCCTCGCGCACGGGCTGACCGCCCCCCTGCGCGAGATGACGGCCGCCGCCCGCGCGATGGCCTCCGGCGACTACAGCCGCCGGGTCGAGGTCAACTCGCGCGACGAGATCGGCGAGCTGGCGGCCGCCTTCAACCAGATGGCGGCCGACCTGGGCGCCGCCGACCGGCACCGTCGCGAGCTGGTCGCCAACGTCTCGCACGAGCTGCGCACGCCGATCGCCGCGTTGCGCGCCGTGCTGGAGAACGTGGTGGACGGCGTCGTCCAGCCCAATCCGGCGACCCTCGGGGCCGCCCTGGAGCAGACCGAGCGGCTCGGCCGCCTGGTCACCCATCTGCTGGACCTCTCCAAGATCGACGACGGCGTGGTCGACCTGGACGCCCGCCCCTTCGAGGTGCGCGAGTTCCTGGACGGCGTGCTGCGCGGGGTCACCGTGGACGGCGCGACGGCCGGCGGGGCGTTCTCCCGGCGCGGCGACGTCCGACTGGCCCTGGAGGTCAGCCCGACCGGCCTGACCGGCGTGGCGGACCCGGAACGGCTCCACCAGGTGGTCGCCAACCTGGTCGACAACGCCTGCAAGCACTCCCCGCCCGGCGGCACCGTCACGGTGCGCGCGCGGCCCGACGGCGAGCCCGGCGGCCTGCTGCTGGAGGTCGAGGACGAGGGCCCGGGCATCCCGCCGGCCGACCGCAGCCGGGTGTTCGAGCGGTTCAGCCGCAGCGGCACCGCGACCGCCCAGGGGCCCGGTTCGGACGGCGGCACCGGCCTCGGGCTGGCCATCGCCCGGTGGGCGGTGGACCTGCACGGCGGGCGGATCGCGGTCGCCGAGTCGCCGCGCGGCTGCCGGATCGAGGTCCGGCTGCCGGGGCAGCGCTGAGCCGGGCCGCTCCGTCGGATCCTCCAGCGCCCCGACGGGGGCCGTTGTGTCACAGAAGCGACACAGACGTACACGAAGATCGTTCGATGATCCGAACAGGGGTTTGTCCGGTTTCGTCCGGGTATGACTCCCGCACGGGGCAGTCAGTTCCCCTCAGATATGGCTTTCTAACGCACATTTTCAGCCAATCTGCAGGTCAGGACTGTGATCTGGGCGACGCCTGAGCCCCGGGGACTGCGCGATCACCGGTCAGGGGCGTAGCCTTAATCCCCGCTGTCCAAACATCCCAAAAGGAAGCGGAAGAGGGCGGTTGCCGCCGTGTCGCCACAGTCCCCTGAAACCCCCAATAGCTCGGCAAGCTCCACTGGCTTCGGCCCCAATGAGTGGCTCGTCGATGAGATCTACCAGCAGTACCTCCAGGACCCGAACTCGGTCGACCGAGCCTGGTGGGACTTTTTCGCCGACTACAAGCCCGGTACCGAGGTGACCCCAGTGACCCAGGCCGCGACCCAGGCCGGCCCCACGCCGACCCCTGCCGCTGCCCCCGCGCCCGCTGCTGCCGCACCGGCCGCACCCGCCGCCGCTCCGGCCGCGCCGGCCCCGGCCCCCGTGCCGCTCGCCGCGGCCCCCGCCGCGCCGCCGGCCCCCAAGGCCGCCCCGGCCGCGCCCGCCGCGGCCGCGCCGGCCGGCCCCGAGCTCGTCCAGCTGCGCGGCCCGGCGAAGGCCGTCGCCACCAACATGGACGCCTCGCTGGAGGTGCCGACCGCGACCTCGGTCCGCGCGGTGCCCGCGAAGCTGTTGATCGACAACCGCATCGTCATCAACAACCACCTGCAGCGCGCCCGCGGCGGCAAGGTCTCCTTCACCCACCTGATCGGCTACGCCCTGGTCCAGGCCATCAAGGCCAGCCCGGGGATGAACCACAGCTACAAGGTGGAGGACGGCAAGGCCTACCTGGTCAAGCCCGAGCACATCAACCTCGGCCTGGCCATCGACCTGGTCAAGCCGAACGGCGACCGCCAGCTCGTCGTCGCGGCCATCAAGAAGGCCGAAACCCTCGACTTCTTCGGCTTCTGGCAGGCCTACGAGGACATCGTCCGCCGGGCCCGCGCCAACAAGCTGACCATGGACGACTTCACCGGCGTCACGGTCTCGCTGACCAACCCCGGCGGCATCGGCACCGTGCACTCCGTGCCGCGCCTGATGCAGAACCAGGGCACCATCGTCGGCGTCGGCGCCATGGAGTACCCGGCCGAGTTCCAGGGCTCCGCCCCGGAGACCCTGGCCCGCCTCGGCGTCTCCAAGATCATGACGCTGACCTCGACCTACGACCACCGCGTCATCCAGGGTGCGGCGTCCGGCGAGTTCCTGCGCGAGATCCACCGCCTGCTGCTCGGCGAGAACGGCTTCTACGACGAGATCTTCGAGTCGCTGCGGATCCCGTACGAGCCCGTCCGCTGGGCCACCGACGTCGCCACCACCCACGACGACGAGGTCAACAAGACCGCGCGCGTCATGGAGCTGATCCACTCCTACCGGGTCCGCGGCCACCTCATGGCCGACACCGACCCGCTGGAGTACAAGCAGCGCAAGCACCCCGACCTGGACGTCGTCCAGCACGGCCTCACCCTGTGGGACCTGGAGCGCGAGTTCGCGGTCGGCGGCTTCGGCGGCCAGAAGATGATGAAGCTCCGCGACATCCTCGGCCTGCTGCGCAACACCTACTGCCGCACGGTCGGCATCGAGTACATGCACATCCAGGACCCGAAGCAGCGCAAGTGGCTGCAGGACCGCCTGGAGAAGCCGTACGCCAAGCCCGAGCGCGAGGAGCAGCTGCGGATCCTCCGCCGCCTGAACTCCGCCGAGGCCTTCGAGACCTTCCTGCAGACGAAGTACGTCGGGCAGAAGCGCTTCTCCCTGGAGGGCGGTGAGTCGCTGATCGCGCTGCTGGACGCGACCATCGACTCCGCCGCCGAGCACCGCCTCGACGAGGCCGTCATCGGCATGGCCCACCGCGGCCGCCTCAACGTGCTGGCCAACATCGTCGGCAAGCCGTACGGCAAGATCTTCGGCGAGTTCGAGGGCAACCTCGACCCGAAGTCGATGCACGGCTCCGGCGACGTCAAGTACCACCTGGGCGCCGAGGGCACCTTCACCGGCCTGGACGGCGAGACCATCAAGGTCTCGCTCGCCGCGAACCCCTCCCACCTGGAGGCCGTGGACCCGGTCGTCGAGGGCATCGCCCGCGCCAAGCAGGACATCCTGGACCAGGGCGGCACCACCTTCCCGGTGCTGCCGATCCAGATCCACGGCGACGCGGCCTTCGCCGGCCAGGGCGTCGTCGCGGAGACCCTGAACATGTCGCAGCTGCGCGGCTACCGCACCGGCGGCACCGTGCACGTCGTGGTGAACAACCAGGTCGGCTTCACCGCCGCCCCGGCGTCCTCGCGCTCCTCGATGTACTGCACCGACGTGGCCCGCATGATCGAGGCCCCGATCTTCCACGTGAACGGCGACGACCCGGAGGCCGTGGTCCGCGTCGCGCGGCTCGCCTTCGAGTTCCGCCAGGAGTTCCACAAGGACGTGGTGATCGACCTCATCTGCTACCGCCGCCGCGGTCACAACGAGGCCGACAACCCGTCGTTCACCCAGCCGCTGATGTACGACCTGATCGACAAGAAGCGCTCGGTGCGCAAGCTGTACACCGAGGGCCTGATCGGTCGCGGCGACATCACCATGGAAGAGGCGGAGCAGGCGCTCCAGGACTTCCAGGGCCAGCTGGAGAAGGTCTTCGCCGAGGTCCGCGACGCGGCCCAGGCGCCGGCCGGCACCACCAACGGCAAGCCCGTCGCCGACTTCCCGGTCACCATCCAGACCGGCATCTCCCAGGAGATGGTCAAGCGGATCGCCGCCTCCCAGGTCAACCTGCCGGACTGGCTGACCGTCCACCCGCGCCTGCTGCCGCAGCTGCAGCGCCGCGCCAGCTCGGTCGAGGACAACACCATCGACTGGGCGACGGGCGAGACCCTCGCCATCGGCTCGCTGCTCATGGAGGGCCACCCGGTCCGCCTGGCCGGCCAGGACAGCCGCCGCGGCACCTTCGGCCAGCGGCACGCCGTCCTGATCGACCGCAAGACCGGCGAGGACTACACCCCGCTGCAGTACCTCACCGAGGACCAGGCCCGCTACACCGTCTACGACAGCCTGCTGTCGGAGTACGCGGCCATGGGCTTCGAGTACGGCTACTCGCTGACCCGCCCGAACGCGCTGGTCATGTGGGAGGCGCAGTTCGGCGACTTCGTCAACGGCGCGCAGACCATGGTGGACGAGTACATCGCCTCCGCCGAGCAGAAGTGGGGCCAGCACTCCGGCGTCACCCTGCTGCTGCCGCACGGCTACGAGGGCCAGGGCCCGGACCACTCGTCCGCCCGCCCGGAGCGCTTCCTGCAGCTGTGCGCGCAGAACAACATGACGGTCGCCATGCCGACCCTGCCGTCGAACTACTTCCACCTGCTGCGCTGGCAGGCGCACAACCCGCACCACAAGCCGCTGGTCGTCTTCACCCCGAAGTCGATGCTGCGTCTCAAGGCCGCGGCGAGTGCCACCGAGGAGTTCCTGTCCGGCTCGTTCCGCCCGGTCATCGGCGACACCACCGTCGACCCGGCGCAGGTCCGCAAGGTCGTCATCACGGCCGGCAAGTTCTACTACGACCTGGAGGCGGCCCGCACCGAGCGCGGCGTCACCGACACCGCGATCGTCCGGGTCGAGCGGCTCTACCCGCTGCCGGTGGCCGAGCTCCAGGAGGAGCTGGCCCGCTACGGCGACGACGTCCAGTTCGTCTGGGCGCAGGAGGAGCCGGACAACCAGGGTGCCTGGCCGTTCATCGCGATGAACCTGGTCGACCACCTGCAGGTCGTCATCGGCCGCAGCGCCGGCGGCTCCCGCCTGCGCCGCGTCGCCCGCACGACGGCCTCGTCCCCGGCGGTCGGCTCGGCCAAGCGGCACGCCGCCGAGCAGCAGGCCCTGATCGAAGAGGTCTACTCGCTCTGAGCGACCGGTCGAGGCCCTGACGCCTGACGCCCGCGGCCCCCGCCCTCCCCACCGGAGGACGGGGGCCGCGGGCGTTCCCGGCTGCCCCGGGTTCACGGTGGTGCCATGTCAAGGTCGCAGCTCTGCAACCAATCCGGGGCCTCGCTGCACGCCCACCTGACGGATCGATAGGTTATGCCTCGCCGGTCCGCCGCCCGGGCGCCCGTCCGCGCCCCCGGCACCGGCCGTACGACCTCACCGCACTCCCAGGGGGATCACCACATGACCGCCGACACGCCGCGGGACGCCAGCAAGCTCCCGCCGGTCTTCCAGCCCCTCCTCCCCGACGACCCCCGGGAGGTCGGCGGCTACCGGCTGTTCGCCCGGCTCGGCGCCGGCGGCATGGGCCGGGTCTACCTGTCCTACACGCCGGGCGGGCGCCCGGTCGCGCTCAAGGTGGTCCGCCCGGAGTTCGCCGAGGACGGCGAGTTCCGCCGCCGCTTCGCGCAGGAGGTCAGCAACGCGCAGCGGATCCACGGCCTCTACACCGCGCAGGTGATCGACTCCGGCGGGCTGGACTCGGACGCCCCCTGGCTGGTCACCGCCTACGTCCCGGGCCCGTCCCTGCAGCAGGTGGTCCGGGAGAACGGCGCGCTGCCGGTCCGCACCGTGCTGCTGCTGATGGGCGGCATCGCCGAGGCGCTGCAGGCGATCCACAGCGTCGAGGTGGTCCACCGCGACCTCAAGCCCGCCAACGTGCTGGTCGCCGGCGACGGCCCGCGGGTGATCGACTTCGGCATCGCCCGGGCCGCCGACGCCACCGCGCTGACCGGTACCGGCTACCGGATCGGCTCCCCCGCCTTCATGTCCCCCGAGCAGGCCCAGGGCCGCGCGGTGACCCCCGCCACCGACGTCTTCGCGCTCGGCGCGCTGGCCGCGTACGTGGCCGGCGGCACCGCGCCCTTCGGCGACGGCCCGGACACCGCGGTGCTCTACCGGGTGGTGCACGAGGAGGCCGACCTGTCGGGCGTCCCGGCGGACCTGCGCGAGCTGGTCCAGCGCTGCCTGGCGAAGTCCCCGGAGGACCGCCCGACGCCCGCCGAGATCATCCAGGTTGCCCGCAACCACCCGGAGGTCGGCGGCCAGCTCCGGTTCGGCGACGACTGGCTGCCTCGGCAGGTCAACACCGAGATCACCCGCCGCTCGGACCTCCCGAAGACCCCGCCCACCCCGCTGCCGGCCGCGCCCGCCACCCCGCCGCCCGCACCGGCCGCGGCGCCCACCGCGCCCCCGCCGCCGCTCGGCGCGCCGACCCACCCGGCGACCGCGCTCACCCTGACCCCGCCGCCCTCGCCGCAGCAGCCGGCCGGCCCCCCGCCGGGCTTCGCGCCGCCCCCGCTCGGGGCTTACGGCGCCCCGCAGCAGCCCACCGAGACGCCGACCGCCCCGGTGCTGTCCGCGCCGCCCACCGTGCAGCTGCGCCAGGAGCCCGCGGGCCACGACACCCCGCCGCCCGCGCCCGCCTTCACGGACCCGCCGGCCGCCGAGCCGGAGCCCGCACCCCGGCGCAAGGGCGGGGTGTCCTGGAAGGTGCTGCTCACCGTCGCCCTGGTGATGGCGGTCGGCGGCACGGCGGGCGGCGTGGTGCTGATGAAGAAGCTGGACGACGGCAAGAAGAAGGACTCCGCCGCGACCGCCTCCCAGCAGCCCCCGGCCCAGCCCGCTCCCCAGCCGGCCACCACCGGCGGCACCTCCCCGAGCGCCGCCGCGGGCACCGGGTCGAGCACCGGGTCGGGCGCCACCGCCTCCAGCGCGCCGGTGACGGCCGCCCCCTCGAAGTCCGCCCAGGGCACCGTCTCGGCCCCGGCCCGGCCGGCCGGCTACACCCCGATGCTCGACAAGAAGTCGCTGGCCATCCCCGGCGCCGACTACTCCTCCGACGCCTACCGGATCGACCTGGACTCGGGCACCGTGGTGCCGCGCTCCAACGACCTGAAGTGGGGGCTCGGGGTCACCAACGTCGGCGGCGGCAGCAGCAAGGCCAACGCCTTCACCAGCTACGGCGACAACCGTTCGGACTTCGCGGTGATCACCGAGTCCTCGGTGACCGCCGAGCAGTGCGCCGCCGCGATCGACTCCCGGCCGGACACCGACCTCTCCTACAACCGGGTCGCCCCCGGCCGCCTGCTCTGCGTCCGCGACCGGGTCACCCGGAACATCGCCGTCGCCGCGATCGAGACCGCGGACCCGACCACCGGAGCCGCCAAGCTCACCGTCAGCACCTGGCGGGCCAGCTGACCCGGACTATCCTGACCGGGTCAATCCCCATCTGACCGGAGCGAACCGTGTACTTCACCGACCGCGGCATCGAGGAGCTGCAGAACCGGCGCGGCGACGAGGAGGTCACCTTCGAGTGGCTGGCCGAGCGCCTGCGCGAGTTCGTCGACCTCAACCCGGACTTCGAGATCCCGGTCGAGCGGCTGGCCACCTGGCTGGCCCGGCTCGACGACGAGGACGACGACTGACCGGCTGACGCGACGACCCGGTGGCCGGAGCCGAGAGGCCCGGGAGGCAACCGCCTCCCGGGCCTCCGGCGTTCCCGCCCGGGGTCCGCCCGGCGGCTCCCTGCCGGCGGCTCCCGGGCCGCGGGCCCTAGGGGGCGGCTCCGGGTCGTCTCGGGGGCGGGACCGGGGTCGGACGCCCTTGACTTCCCCGCAACGCGATATATCGTCTTTAGAAGAGAACGCGATACATCGCGATCCACGACGGGAGGCGGCAGAGATGAGCCAGTGGACGGTCGACGGACCCGAGAGGATCACCCTCGACGAGGCGGTCCGCGCGCTGCACGTGCGGATCATCGACGGCACGGTGAACGTGGTGGCCGCCGAGGGCCCGGCCCGCCTGGAGGTCACCGAGCTCCAGGGCGAGCCGCTGCACGTGACGCTGGTGGACGGCGTCCTCACCGTCACCTACCAGGACATCAACAGCTGGAGCGAGTTCGGCGAGCGGCTGAAGAGCGTCGACGCGGTCAAGGGCCTCTTCAGCTCCTTCAAGCGCAAGCGGATCGCCGGCGTCACCCTCACCGTGCCGGCCGAGGCCGAGGTCAAGGTCGGCACCGTCTCGGCCGGCGTCACCGTCTCCGGGATCACCGGGCACGTCTCGGTGCAGAGCGCCAGCGGCGACACCACCCTCGCCGGGCTGACCGGCCGCACCGACGCCAACACCGTCACCGGCGACGTGGACGCCCAGTCGGTGGCCGGCCAGCTCAAGGTCAACACCGTCTCCGGGCGGCTCACCGTCGTCGCCGGCACCGCCGAGCGGGTGCAGGCCAACTCGGTCACCGGCGCCGTCACCCTGGACCTGGACGTCGCCAACCCGGCCGACGTCAAGGTCACCACCGTCTCCGGCCCGGTCGCGATCCGGATCCCCTCGCTGGCCGACGCCAAGGTCGAGGCCGGCTCCACCAGCGGCGACCTCTCCAGCACCTTCGACGGCCTCAAGGTGAGCAGCACCTGGGGCGCCAAGCGGCTGTCCGGCCAGCTCGGCGACGGCCGCGGCAGCCTCGCCGTCACCACCGTCTCCGGTGCCGTCACCGTGCTGCGCCGCCCCGACCCGGAGGACGACGCGCCGGCCGTCACCAAGGAGCTCCCGGCCGGCCCCGGCAAGCCCGACCTCACCAAGGAGGCCTGAGATGACCCCCGTGTTCGGCCACGGCCGGCTCCGGTTGTACCTGCTGAAGCTGCTGGACGAGGCGCCCCGGCACGGCTACGAGGTGATCCGCCTGCTGGAGGAGCGCTTCCAGGGCCTGTACGCCCCCTCCGCCGGGACGGTCTACCCGCGGCTCGCCAAGCTGGAGCAGGAGGGCCTGGTCGCCCACAGCACCGAGGGCGGCCGCAAGGTCTACCGGCTGAGCGACGCGGGACGCGCCGAGCTGGAGGCCCGCCAGGGCGAGCTGGACGAACTGGAGCTGGAGATCCGCGACTCGGTGGCCCAGCTCGCCGCCGGCGCGATCCGCGAGGACGTCCGGGACAGCGCCAAGGACCTGCGCGAGGAGCTCTGGCAGGCCGCCAAGCAGGCGCCCCGGCCGGACCGCTCCGAGAAGACCGACGGCGGGGACCCGTGGGCCGGGCCCTGGGGCGACAACGAGGCCTGGCAGCGCGCCAAGGAGGAGTTCGCCCAGTTCAAGCGGCAGGCCAAGGACCAGGCCAAGCGCGCCCGGGAGCAGGAGAAGGCCGCCAAGGCCAAGGCGAAGGCCGCGGAGGCGGAGGCCCGCCGGCTGCGCGAGCAGTCCAAGGCCGCCCGGACGGCCGCGCAGCAGGAGGCGCTGCGGATCAAGCGCCGGGTCGAGCAGCAGGTGCGCGAGCACGCCGCCAAGGGCGACTGGCCCACCGGCCTGGCCGAGGGCCTGTCCGAGCTGACCAAGGGCCTGTCCGGGCTGGCCGACGCGGCCCGCTGGGGCCACCCGGTCGACGAGCCGGCCGAGCGGGTCACCGTCACCCGGATCGACCTGGACGAGGACGCCGCTCCGACCGCCCCCGAGGACCTGCCGTCCTGGGCGCGCACCGACCCGGCCGGCGACCCGGCCCGCGAGCTGGAGCGACTGCTCGACCGCTTCCGCGACCAGGTCCGCGACGCGGCCCGGGACGGCGGCGTGGACGGCGACGCGCTGGCCGAGGCGAGCTCGGTGCTGGGCACGGCCGGCGAGCGGCTGAAGCGGCTGCTCGGCTGAGCCGGCCGCCCGGCCGCCGCGGACGGACCCGGGCCCGGCCCCTCTTCCCGAGGGCGCCGGGCCGGGCCGTGTCCGGGCCACCGGGACGCCGGTGGGCCGGTGGGCCGGGCAGTCAGGGCGTCAGGGCGTCAGGGCGTCAGGGCGTCAGGGCGTCAGGGCGTCAGGGCGTCAGGGCGTCAGCACGATCTTGCCGAAGACGTCGCCCTTGGCGAGCCGCGCGAAGCCGTCCCGGGCGTCGGCCAGCGGCAGCACCGAGTCGATCACCGGCCGGACGCCGGTGGTGGCGCAGAGCGAGAGCAGCCCGGCCAGCTCCTCCTTGGTGCCCATCGTCGAGCCGACCACCTTGAGCTCCAGGAAGAAGATCCGGTTCAGCTCGGTGGCGCTCGGGTTGGCGCCGGAGGTGGCACCCGAGATGACGATGGTGCCGCCCGGCCGCAGCGACTTCACCGAGTGCGACCAGGTCGCCGCGCCGACCGTCTCCATCACCGCGTCCACCCGCTCGGGCAGCCGGGCGCCGCTCTCGAAGGCGGCGTCGGCCCCGAGCTCCACGGCGCGCCCGCGCTTGGCCTCGTCCCGGCCGGTGACCCAGACCCGCAGCCCCGCGGCCTTGCCGAGGGCGATCAGCGCGGTCGAGACCCCGCCGCCGGCGCCCTGCACCAGGACGGTGTCGCCCGGGCGGACCCCGGCGTTGGTGAACAGCATGCGGTACGCCGTCAGCCAGGCGGTGGGCAGGCAGGCGGCCTGCTCGAAGGTCAGCCCGGCGGGCTTGGGCAGCAGGTTCCAGGTGGGGACGGCCACCTTCTGGGCGAAGGTGCCCTGGTAGCGCTCGGTCAGGATGGACCGGGGCTCGTCGGGGCCCACCCCGTGGCCGGACTGGCCGATCACCGAGTGCAGGACCACCTCGTTGCCGTGCTCGTCGACGCCGGCGGCGTCGCACCCGAGGATCATCGGCAGCTTCTCGGCGGGCAGGCCGACGCCGCGCAGCGACCACAGGTCGTGGTGGTTCAGGCTGGCGGCCCTGACCGTGACCACGCTCCAGCCGGGGCGGGCCTGCGGCTCGGGGAGTTCGCCCAACTCCAGTCCGCTCAGCGGGTCGGCGGCGTCGATACGTGCGGCGTAGGCAGCAAACATGTCCCGGACGATAGCGGCGACGGCCGGGGCCGGGAACCACGCACGGGTGTGACGCGCGTCCCGGCTTCGGCGGCCCCGCCCGAAGAGGCGGGGGAGCGCTCCCGGCGGACCGGTGCGCTCCCCCGGCCGCGTCAGATCCGGGCCACGCCCTCGGCGCGGGCGGCCTCGGCGACGGCCTTGGTGACCGCCGGGGCGACCCGCTCGTCGAACGGCGACGGGATGACCTTCTGCGGGGTCAGCTCGTCGGCGACGACACCGGCCAGCGCCTTGGCGGCGGCCAGCTTCATGCCCTCGGTGATCCGGCTGGCCCGCACCTGCAGGGCGCCGGCGAAGATGCCGGGGAAGGCCAGCACGTTGTTGATCTGGTTCGGGAAGTCGCTGCGCCCGGTGGCGACGACCGCCGCGTACTTGTGGGCCACCTCGGGGTGGATCTCCGGGTTGGGGTTGGCCATCGCGAAGACGAACGCGCCCTCGGCCATGGTCGCGACGACCTCCTCCGGCACGGTGCCGCCGGAGACGCCGATGAACACGTCGGCGCCGGCCAGCGCGTCGGCCAGCGAGCCCTTCTGCCCGGTGCGGTTGGTCTGCTCGGCGATCTCGGCCTTGACGTCGGTGAGGTCGCCGCGGCCCTCGTACACCACGCCCTTGCGGTCGCAGACCGCGACGTCGCCGATGCCGGCCGCGACCAGCATCTTGGCGATCGCGATGCCGGCCGCACCGGCGCCGGAGATGACGGCCCGCAGCGAGCCGATCTCGCGGCCGGTCACCTTGGCCGCGTTCCACAGGGCGGCGGTGGTGACGATCGCGGTGCCGTGCTGGTCGTCGTGGAAGATCGGGATGTCCAGGGCGTCCTGGAGGCGGCGCTCGATCTCGAAGCAGCGGGGGGCGGAGATGTCCTCCAGGTTGACGCCGCCGAAGGAGGGCGCCAGCCGGACCACGGTCTCGACGATCTCGTCGACCTCGGTGCAGGCGAGCGCGATCGGCACCGCGTCCACGCCGCCGAACTGCTTGAACAGGATGGCCTTGCCCTCCATCACGGGCAGGGAGGCCTCCGGGCCGATGTCGCCCAGACCCAGCACCGCGGTGCCGTCGGTGACCACGGCGACGGTGTTGGACTTCCAGGTGTAGTCGTTGACCAGCTCCGGCTGCTCGGCGATGGCCGTGCAGACGCGGGCGACACCGGGGGTGTAGGCGAGGGACAGGTCGTCCGCGTCGCGCACCGGGACGGTCGCCCGGATCTCCATCTTGCCGCCGCGGTGGAGCGCGAAGACCGCGTCGACCGGATCGTCGGTGTCCTGGGTGCTGCTGCTGATGATCTCCGCTGCCACGATGACCTCTTCGTCATTGTTCTGGCGAGGGTGCGCGGCCGACGGGCGGGACGACCCCTCCGGAAACCGGAAACCGGGTACGCCGAAGCGGACCCGGGGGGTGGGTCGGGGCGCTGCGTCGGGCGGCGCCCTCGGATGAGGGTTTATGGGTCTTGTCTGTCCGCGTTGTGCTTGCGGCCGAGCGTAGGTCGGACAAAGGCATCGCACCTATGCCTTTTCGTCCTCGTCACGTGCAGTTCATCGCCGAGCTGTCGCGTCACAGGGGCCCGGCGTCGGAAGCGACGGGCTCCGGCGGCGGCAACGGCGATGGCGCACGCGCACCCGCAGGAGTGAACGCAGACGCGAAGGGGAGCCGGTGTCCCGGATACGGAGCCACGTCGTGACTTCCGTTCCCGGACACCCCGAGCCTGTCGGGACTCGGCGGTCTGGTTCGAGCGTTCGGGGGTCACCCGGTACCGAATTCTGACACACCCGCCGCCGGGCCCGGCAGGGCGGGATGGCAGGATCGCTTGTCCGCCATTTCGCGTACACCCACGAGTCACCGTGGCGGCCGCACGTCACTCCCACAGGAGCCCCCTCATGCACCACCTCCCCCTCCCCCGCCGCCGCCAGGTCGCCGCCTGCGTCGCACTGGCCACCGCCGGAGCCCTGCTGCTGACCGGCTGCGACGACGGCGGGCAGGCCGCCGCGGCGAGCGATCCGGTCCAGGACATCCGCGGCAAGCTGCCGAAGGCGCAGCGCTCCGCCGGGGTGCTGCGGATCGGCATGGACGTCAACTACGCCCCGGTCGAGTTCCGCGGCTCGGACGGCAAGCCGGACGGCCTCGACCCGGACATAGCCAACGCGCTCGGCAAGATCCTGGACGTGCGGATCGAGATCGTCGACACCCCGTTCGACAAGCTGGTGCCCGGACTGCAGGCCAAGCAGTTCGACATGGCGATGTCCGCGATCAGCGACATCCGCAAGCGCCGCGAGGGCCTGGACGACAACGGCAAGCAGGTCAACCCCGGCGTCGACTTCGTGGACTACTTCATCGCGGGCACCTCGATCATCGTCCCGAAGGGCAACCCGAAGGGGATCCGGAACCTGGACGACCTGTGCGGCCGGACGGTCGCGCTGCAGCAGGGCACCACGCAGGACGAGATCATCACCCGCCAGGTGGCCGTCTGCGCCCGGACCGGGCGCCAGCTCACCACCCGCAAGTTCGACAGCGACGCCAAGGCGCTGGCCGAGGTGGCCTCCGGCGCGGCCGCGGCCGGCGTGAACGACTTCCCGGTGGCGGCCTACGCGGCGAAGACCACCGACGGCGGCAACCGCTTCGAGGTGACCGGCGGGCAGTCCACCTCCAACCCGTACGGGATCGCGCTGCGCAAGGACGACACCGCGCTGCGGGACGTGATGGCCAAGGCCGTCGACCAGCTGATCCGCAGCGGCGACTACGACAAGATCCTCGGGAAGTGGAACGTCAGCGCCGGTGCGGCGCAGAACGCGGTGGTCAACGGCGGCATCTGAGCCTCGGGCGGCGGGCCTCCGGGCCAGAAGCAGGGGGATCTGCATACTTATACGCAGGGTGACAGGGGCCCGGAATCGGTCCGAATAGCGGACGGTGTGAGCCCTCGTTATCCGATTTTGATCTGAATGAGGGCCACCTGACCGTCCTCAGATGGCAGGATTCCCCCCATCTCGGATCGAGCCGGCCACTGGTCGAGGCGGTTCGGTCAACGTCCACCTCGGCGGAGGGTGGCGGATGCAGTTCTTCGTACCACCCCGGGCGGTACCCCCCGCCCGGGCACTGCACGACCCGGCCCTGCACGTACGACGACGTACAGCGACATACACCCGTACAGCGCCGTACGGCCTGCTGCCCAGGTGTGCCGCCCCAGCGGCGCGCTCCGCCCGACCTCTCCCTCAGGAGGAGATCCCCCTCATGACCGCCCGTACCCAGCGCACCCGGCTCCTCGCCGCCGGCGCGGTTGCCGCCACCGTCTCCCTCGTCCTGACCGGCTGCGGCAGCAGCGGCTCGTCCTCCTCGGCCGGCAGCAGCGGCGCCAACGCGTCCGCCTCGGTCAAGGCGGTCACCGCCGACCCCACCCTGGTCTCCCAGCTGCCGGCCGACGTGAAGTCCTCGGGCAAGATCGTCGTCGCGGCCGACGCCTCCTACGCGCCCAACGAGTTCCAGGACGCCTCGGGCAAGGTCATCGGCATGGACGTCGACCTGGCCAACGCCATCGGCCAGAAGCTCGGTCTCCAGGTCGAGGTCCAGAACTCCCCGTTCACCGCGATCATCCCGGGCATCCAGGCCAACAAGTTCCAGCTGGGCATGAGCTCCTTCACGGACAACAAGGACCGTGAGGCCACCGTCGACATGGTGACCTACTTCTCGGCGGGCACCAGCGCGGCGGTCAAGAAGGGCAACCCGGACAAGATCGACGCCAACGACCTCTGCGGCAAGAAGGTCGCCGTCCAGACCGGCACCACCCAGGCCGACCAGATCAAGGACGTCATCAACCCGGCGTGCGTCAAGGCCGGCAAGCCCCCGGTGCCCAACGACGGCGACAAGTTCGACCTGCAGACCGACGTGACCCAGGCCGTGGTCTCCGGCCGCGACCAGGTCATGCTGGCCGACTCCCCGGTCGTCGACTACGCCATCAAGCAGACCAACGGCCAGCTGGAGCAGCTCGGCACCGTCGAGGGCAAGGCCCCGTACGGCATCGTCCTGACCAAGGGCTCCGCGCTCGCCAAGCCCGTCCAGGGCGCCGTCCAGTCGCTGATGGACGACGGCACCTACAAGCAGATCCTCGAGAAGTGGGGCGTCCAGGCGGGCGCGATCACCCAGTCCCAGATCAACGGCGCCACCAGCTGACCCTCCGCCAGTTCCCCACCCCCCTGAGGCCACTGTGAACCATTCCGATCAGGGGACGGCGCACCCGGGACGGCCCGAAACCTTCAAGGCCGTCCCGGTCCGCCACCCCGGCCGGTGGGCCGGAGCCGTCGTCGTCGCGGTCCTCGCGGCCATGATGCTCCACGCCCTGATCTTCAATCCCGCCTTCCAGTGGGACGTCGTCAACACCTACCTCTTCGACTCCAGCATCCTGCACGGCCTGGGCGTCACCCTCGAACTGACCGCGCTGTCCATGGTGATGGGCGTCGCCGGCGGCATCATCCTCGCGGTGATGCGACTGTCGCCGAACCCCCTGCTGTCCGGCACCGCGTGGTTCTACATCTGGGTCTTCCGCGGCACCCCCGTCCTGGTCCAGCTGGTCTTCTGGAACTTCATGGGCGCGCTCTGGCCCAAGCTGTCGATCGGCATCCCGTTCGGCCCGGAGTTCTGGTCCGAGTCGACCAACACGCTGATCCCGGTCTTCACCGCGGCGCTGCTCGGCCTGGGCCTCAACGAGGCCGCGTACATGGCGGAGATCGTCCGCGGCGGCATCCAGTCGGTGGACGAGGGGCAGACCGAGGCGGCCCACGCGCTCGGCATGAGCCGGTTCGCGACCATGCGCCGGATCGTCCTGCCGCAGGCCATGCGGGTGATCATCCCGCCGACCGGCAACGAGACCATCTCGATGCTCAAGACCACCTCGCTGGTCAGCGTCATCGCGCTGGAGGAGCTGTTCCGGGCCGGGCAGAACATCTACTCGCGCACCTTCCAGACCATCCCGCTGCTGATCACCGTCAGCCTCTGGTACCTCTTCCTGACCTCCGTGCTGACCGTCGGGCAGTACTACGTCGAGCGGTACTACGCTCGGGGTACCAGCAGGACGCTGCCGCCGACCCCGCTCCAGCGCGTGCGCGGCCTCTTCCGTGGCAAGCCCGCGCCGAAGACCGAGCACGACGTCGTCCCGGGGCTCGAGGGAGGTGGTCACGCATGACCGATCTGACCAAGCAGCCGCAGGACGCCGCACCGGGCGAGCCGATGGTCAAGGCCGAGGGCGTGCGCAAGTCGTACGGCCTGGTCGAGGTGCTCAAGGGCATCGACCTGGAGGTCAAGCCCCGCGAGGTGTTCTGCCTCATCGGCCCGTCGGGCTCCGGCAAGTCGACCTTCCTCCGGTGCATCAACCACCTGGAGAAGATCAACGGCGGACTGCTGTCCGTCGACGGCGAGCTGGTCGGCTACCGGCGCAAGGGCGACAAGCTCTACGAGCTCAAGGACCGCGAGGTCGCGCTCAAGCGGCGCGACATCGGCATGGTGTTCCAGCGCTTCAACCTGTTCCCGCACATGACCGCCATAGAGAACGTCATCGAGGCGCCGGTCCAGGTGAAGGGCGAGTCCAAGGCCGACGCCCGCGAGCGCGGGATGGCCCTGCTGGAGCGGGTCGGCCTGTCCGACAAGGCGAAGAACTACCCGTCGCAGCTCTCCGGCGGCCAGCAGCAGCGCGTGGCGATCGCCCGCGCACTGGCCATGAAGCCGAAGCTGATGCTCTTCGACGAGCCCACCTCCGCGCTCGACCCGGAGCTGGTCGGCGAGGTGCTGGACGTCATGCGCGGGCTGGCCGAGGAGGGGATGACGATGATCGTCGTCACCCACGAGATGGGCTTCGCCCGCGAGGTCGGCGACGCGCTGGTGTTCATGGACGGCGGCGTCGTCGTCGAGTCCGGGACCCCCCGCGACGTGCTCACCGACCCGCAGCACGAACGCACCAGGGCCTTCCTCTCCAAGGTCCTGTAGATCCCTACCGTCGGGGGGGGGGGGGGGGCGGCGGGGGGGGGGCGCCCGGGGGGGCCCCCCCGGGGGGGGGGGGGGCGGGCGGGGGGGCCCCCCCCCCCCTAGGACAGACAACCGCCGGGCGGGGGCGG